>NZ_JBRAGO010000041.1:0-35596 GCF_052746595.1 Leptodesmis sp. | reverse complement strand
TCCCGTAACATCCGTTTAGAATCCCCGCGCATTCACGCCGGGGAGTAGTCAACCCAATTTATTGCTATCTACTAAGAAATATTTACTTTCAAGAAGGAATATCAGATAATACGAGTACCTTCAATAAGATAATCCGCTCAAAAGTATAAAGTAAATATTAAGGCATCAGCCGCAGAGACGATGGTGGTAGCCATTACCTCTGCGAGTATAAATTTATTTAAAGCGACACCAGAGTTCATCCTATGCAATTAATTCCAAAACCTGAGCGGAATGGCTCCTCTGTTAGCAAGTCATCAAATTCTGGCAAATCCGGGGAGCCTTCTATTTCAGGATTTGTTGACTCCCCCTCTTATATACCATCGTCCTATCAGATAAACGAATCTTCCCATGATCGGGTCATCGTCTTTATTGACGGCTCTAATCTATTTTACGCCGCTTTAAACTTAGGCATTGAAATCGATTACACCAGATTACTTCAATGCCTTGTCCGCAACCGTAAGCTGGTACGCTCTTACTTCTACACGGGGGTCGATCGCACCAATGAAAAACAACATGGCTTTTTACTCTGGATGAGTCGAAATGGCTACCGGGTAGTTTCCAAAGAGTTATTGCAAATGCCGGATGGTTCTAAAAAAGCCAATCTGGATGTGGAAATTGCCGTGGATATGTTGGCGATGGCAGGAGTCTATGATACGGCAGTACTGGTTAGTGGCGATGGTGATCTGACCTATGCCGCGAATGCGGTTGCCTACAAAGGAGTTCAGGTCGAAGTCGTTAGTTTACAATCCATGACCAGTGACTGTCTGCTGCAAGTGGCCGATCGCTACACTGACTTGGCCAGCATCCAACAGGCGATCGCCAAGTCCTAATTTTTCAGGAGCGATCGAACAAATTGGAAGTATGCATTTACGAGCGACACAATATGTTATATTGATTGAACTAGCGGGGCGTAGCGCAGCTTGGTAGCGCACTACTTTGGGGTAGTAGGGGTCGTGGGTTCAAATCCCGCCGCTCCGATTCGTGAAAACCGCTCGTAATGGGCAGTTTTAGCATGTCTGGAGATTGATTCAGACTTTCAGTAGGATCAAATCGTGTTTATCCCGTGACCAGTCTAGCTCAGTACTGGAGAAATGGTCAGATTGGCAAAAGGCGATTTCACGATCTAAGTCATTGTGCAGTGGCACAATGACTTAGATCAAATACTGATAGGCCAGGGTACCTTCCAGCCTCTCCGGATTTTGAATTTCCTGAGTTTCACGCGGCAGCAACGAGGCAATGCTGAAGTCAATCAGCTTGATTTCCTGGGTTTCTGGGTGAATCAGAATGTTAGCGGGTTTAATGTCCTTATGAATGATCCGCTGCTGATGCACATCATAAAGAATTGCAGCCAGCGGAATGGCGATTTGCAGAAACTGTCGCAGGCTCAAAGAGCGAGTTTTGAGGTAATCCCGGAGTGAGATGCCGCCCATATCTTCCATGATCAGGGCGTAGCCATTACGGTAGGGTTCCAGGCTGTAAGGACGGATAATGCCAGGAATCTCCAGTCGTTTGGCAATCAGGTATTGATTACGGAACTGTAATAGTTCGTTAAAAGTCGGGTATTCTCGTTGCAGCAGCTTAATCATAACCGGGCATTGATCGACTGCCCGAATCGCACGATAAATCAGTGTTCTGGAACCAGAGTAGACTTGCTCAACCAGTTGATATCCGGCAACTTTCGTACTCTCTGCTGCCATCTTCATCTCAATTGCTCCTTGGATATGACTCTCTTGCGCCTACAGTCAAATGGGTACCCACACAAAAAGTGATGATCGAGTATGCCCAGGAGCAATTTAAATTTCCCGTAAAACTGAAAAACTGCCGAACTACCCCATCGGTGCAGGGGCCATCATGCCGCGAAAATCAAGAATTTGTACCAGCAACAAATAAGCAATACTGAGCCCGATCGCGATCGCTCCGGTCGTAATTGCGATAATCTTTGATCGTTCCATTCCTGACTCCTTTCCGTCGGGTACACGATAAAATTCACTTTCTCCACCCTACACTCCCTACCCGTTCTGTAACAATGGATTCTGCGATCGTTACTTATACCGAAACTGCGCCTGCCAGCCGTCCTGCTGTCGTTGAAACCTACGAACTCAGTAAGACCTATCGGGCAGGTTTCTGGATGACTCAGAAAGTGCCCTCTTTGAAGAATTTCACCCTGCAGGTGTTTGAGGGCGAGACGTTTGGACTGTTGGGGCCAAATGGAGCGGGAAAGACCACCCTGTTGAAAGTGTTGTTGGGGATTGTGCGGCCTTCCGGTGGCCGAGGATTGGTGCTGGGAAAACCGATCGGCGATCGGGCCACCAAACAGCGAATCGGCTACCTGCCGGAAAATCCCTACTTTTACGACTACCTGACCGGATGGGAGATTTTGCAGTTCACCGGAGGATTGTTTGGGCTTCCCAGACACATTCGCCGCAAGCGCATCCCGGAATTACTGGATCTCGTAGGACTGGCCCAATCTGCTGCCAAACGCAAACAACTGCGCCAGTATTCCAAAGGTATGTTGCAACGCATTGGCATGGCGCAGGCGTTGATCAATGATCCGGAGTTAGTGTTTCTCGATGAACCGATGTCGGGCCTCGATCCGCTTGGACGTTACCAGATCCGGGAGATTATTTTGTCTCTGAAGTCACAGGGCAAGACAATTTTTTTCAATAGTCATATCCTGGCAGATGTTGAGCAAATTTGCGATCGGGTGGCCATCCTCGCTGAAGGGGAACGCATTTGTCTCGGCTCTCTCGACGAACTCTTGGGCACATCGAATGTCTATCGAGCCAGGGTGAAAGGGGGCAATCCCGATGTGCTAAAAAATCGCCTGGGCCACATGGAATTTCGCGATGGCTTCTGGCAGGGAGAAGTGTTGGGTAATCCCCAGGACTTTTTAGGTAGCCTCAATCTTATGGGTGCTCAATTGGTTGATTTGCAACTCGCTCGTCCTTCCCTGGAGGAATTCTTTGTTCATCAACTTCAAGAACGGGGCATTCGTCAGAGTATTTAAAGATTGTGATTATTTAAAGATTGGGTGAGCAGGAATCACCCTTGTGGGTACTGTGGGAAGGTAGTGGCCAAGCCTAGCATGGAACAAGGTTCAGGTAGCGTTCTGTGCTTCGAGTTGGCGCAAGAGACACAGAAACGCTACTCTCTTATTCCCCTAGATGGAGAACTGTACCCAGTTTAGATTCTCCATCTCCAAACGTGCAATCAAAGGTTTGCTCAAAAAGTCAAAGAAAGGGGAGTTGCAAGCCCAGTGATTGCAAATCAACCTAAATTTTAGGAGATGATTATGGATCCGATTAAATTGCAGGCTGCGATCGACCTGGCAAATGCTGGTTGGCAAGCAGGCGAAACCACCGTGTCTCGTTTATCCCCCGAAGAACAACGGCTGCTCTGTGGCTATATTCCTGGCCCCGGTGAGCCGTCTTTAGAAGAGCAGGAACGGATGGCCAGCAGCAAATATGCTACGTTTCAGGCTACTGCGGCGGCTTCTAGTTTTGGCTATCCCGCCGCGTATGATTTACGCACAGGTGGCTTTGTCACTAATGTCAAAGACCAGGGTGGCTGCGGCTCCTGTGTTGCATTTGGGACGATCGCAACGATCGAAGCCACATTTCGACGCCAGCGCAACAATCCCAACCTGGATATCAACCTGTCTGAGGCACATCTGTATTACTGTTATGCCAAGTCTCAGAGACGCACCTGCGCCAATGGCTGGTGGCCCGATAAAGCGATGGAGTGTGCTAAACAAGGGATCGTAGATGATGCCTGCTTCCCTTACACCGCCGGAGATCAAAACTGTGCTCTGTGCTCTGACTGGCAAAACCGTCTGGTCAAAATCACCAATTTCAAAAAGCTCAATGATATTGCCGCGATGAAAGACTGGATCTCTACTCGCGGTGCTCTCAGCGCTTGCTATACCGTTTATGAAGACTTTTTCTCCTACAGGAGTGGAGTCTATCGTCATGTGACAGGCCGTGTTGTGGGTGGTCACTGCGTCTCTATCGTTGGTTATGACGATAATGCAGGCTGCTGGATCTGCAAGAACAGTTGGGGCACTGGTTTTGGTGAACAGGGCTACTTCAAGATTGCCTATGGTCAATGTGGCATTGAGGCTTCCATTTATGCTGTTGAAGGAATTTTGGAAACTGGCTGGCTGAGCAATGTGAAAGTGCAGGGTCTGTGGGCCAATAATGCTGACCTGAATGCATTCGTTTACCTGAGTAATGGCATTGGTTGGCGCAGACTGTGTACTGCAAATGTGAATGCGCATATTGATATGCTGACCCAACTGGCTGCCTCCAAAGCTCAAGATCGGATCGTCTCAGTTTATCAAGATAATGGCATCATTACTCAAATTTATGCCTGTTAGCGATAGCTAGATCAAGTTTTCTTTGGTGCTTTTACAATTTCAATTCAGATGTTTAGGAGATTTACCATGAGTAATACACTCGAAGTCACTCCCTCCATGGCTGGAACTGAAGAGTGCATTCCCCGCCAGAATGTAGCGATCGCCTTTGCTCCCCCTGGCAATGGCTTTAATAAAGATACTGGCAAGGCTACGGTGCTGGATTATCCTACCGAAGAACCTCCTGTCCGTTCGATCACCGCGACTGTGGCTGACTATCCCACCCAGGAACCTTCCAGCAAACTGCAACAAGGCGCAGCAGGAACAGTCGGAGCAGGCTGGCAGACGGATAAGAAGGTGACAGGATTATGGCGTGCTTGCGGTAACGATCGCAATTCCTATATGTATGTGGACGGAATTGGCTGGCGTAAATTTGCCGACAATTCCGACAGTGCGATCATGGCCTTCAGCATCATTGCTGCCCATGCCAAAACGACTGGCAAAGGTGCAAACTACTATGAAGGAGACGATGGTAAGGTGAATACCATCTACGTCTGGTAAGGCAGGTTGTTGAAATCAGAGTAGAGAGGTGATTAGTTCATCTCTCTACTTTCAATACACTGCACAAGCAACAGGGGCTGTACGAATGTCTGACATCACGCTAACCAAGGCTGACAATGGTAAAACCCTCACCCTCAAACCGGGACAAACCCTCATCTTGCGATTAGCTGAAAATCCCACAACGGGGTATCGCTGGTCAATTCCATCGCTCAATACTCAGGTGTTGCAATTGACCGACGATCGCTTTGAGTCATCCAGTTCAGCCGCGATCGGTGGAGGTGGCCAGCGAGTGCTGACATTTCAAGCTCAGCAACCGGGACAAATCAGTCTGAGTTTGAAAAGTAAGCGAGAGTGGGAGGATCAAGCGGCGGCGCTGGAATCCTTTTCGGTGATGATTCAGGTAGCCTGATCATAAAGAAGGAATAGACCAATCATCTAGCCCTGATTGATTCGGTACGTTGGCACTAACGTATCCTATGTTTGATTACACCAGTTACTTACTCGACTGTTGCTGTTCCACCACTGTGTTTTTTCACATAATCGTTGAGCGTAGCCAGTTGAATTTTTGTCAGCTTGGAACGAATGTCATTGGCAGACTTCTGGACGATCGCAACAATCTGGCTCTTCTGCTTGGAATCCAAATTTAACTCATTAATGATTTGCGACATTGGTTTCTTAGCCGCGCGTGCTTGTTTGAAGTTTGCTTGCTGAAATTATTTAGAAGTAGCAATATAAGGTGCGACGTATGGCGAATCTAGTAGATACCGTAACTCAGGCTGGAAAGTTCAATACCCTGGCAAAAGCGATTCAGGCAGATGATCTGGCGGAAATGTTGCAAAGCCCTGGCCCCATCACGGTGTTAGCCCCAACCGATGAAGTGTTTGCCAAACTGCCCAACGGCCTGATGGATGAAATGTTGTGGGATCAAGCTGCGTTGCAGCGGGTGTTGATTTATCACATCCTGCAGGCGGATGCCCGGTTGGAAGACTTGCAGAAAATTGACGAGGCACCAACAGCAGAAGGGTCTGTAGTCGCCGTCGAACACCCAAATGGTCAAGTTAAGGTAAATGATACAACTGTCCTGGAAGCCGATATATTGACCGACAACGGCGTGATCCACGCGATCAACACAGTTCTGATGCCTACCCTGGTTGAATCGGCCTTAGAGCAGAAACTGTAACTTGTGGGTCTTGCCTAAAATTTGATGTTTGAGATGGGCATAGCCCTACCTTTTGCCCATCCTACGTTTTCTAGTCAATGCTTATCTTGTTGCTCTCTACTCCGGTGAAGTCTTTCAAGATTGCCCCAATTGTTGAACAAAAGTGGCGTGTTCGGGCGAGTGAAGACCTGTTTGCAGAACCTCAAACACCCGTTGCATATTTCCCTGCAGCAAGGCCAAGCCATCCAGCCACAGGCCAGGACAAGTGTGACTTTGCCAGATGCCATCCTCGTTCGGCAGTAAATCCAGGTATTCTCCTGCTTCTGAATAAAACCAGCTAATTTTTTGATCCAGCACCTGCCAGACCAGATATTCTTTCACTCCATTGCGACGATAGGCGTGTTTCTTAGCATGGAGGTCGATCGCCGCGCTGCTGGCCGCCACTTCCACAATTAGTTCCGGTGCGCCTTCAATATAATCATCCTCACTGATGCGTGCCTGTCCCCCGGCTTCTTGACTGATGAGCAGAACAGCATCAGGTTGAGGTTCATTATCGATATCGAGTCGCACCGTTGGGTTATCCCCTACCAATACACCAGGAGTCATTGCCTCATAGGCGATTAACCAACCGATGATTCGCCCATGTGGTTGTCCATGACTTTTGAACCGTAACGCTGCAGGCATGTAGACAATTCCTTCAATTAACTCAGCCTTTTTCAGATGCGGCATGGCGTTGTAACG
The DNA here is from genome assembly GCF_052746595.1 of Leptodesmis sp. Classification (NCBI taxonomy): domain Bacteria; kingdom Bacillati; phylum Cyanobacteriota; class Cyanophyceae; order Leptolyngbyales; family Leptolyngbyaceae; genus Leptodesmis; species Leptodesmis sp. The sequence continues at coordinate 28,745 of NZ_JBRAGO010000041.1, read as the reverse complement.
ACGCTCGAACTCATAGCGGGTCAAGCGATCGCCGTTTTCCAGTGGCGGAATTGCAAAGCGTTGAGCAGGAGTGTCTACCATCGGTGTGCACGCTCCTTGTAGAGGTGAGATCAGGCAGAGGTGAGAATCAGGCAGAGAGGACGAGGGGTTTTGTGGGTGGTTCGACGATCGGGGCCGATAATGCCTCTTCCAGGGGAGCGCGTCCCAATCGTTCTTCCAGGATATTCATTACTTCCCGGCCAAAGTCATTCGGGTTGCGCTTCCAGGCTTGCAGGCAGACCTCGCCAAAGAAGGAACCCAGTGGCTCCGGATTCCACAGCAACTTACGAACCGTCCAGGGTTTGATGTTCATTGGGTCATAACCGGGACGCAACACCTCATTCTTGAAGGCGAATTCTTCCAGGTGGGTATGGGGTTGCAAGCCGATGAAGAAAATGGCAGGTTCTACTTTATTGGCTCCAAAAATGTTTTCTAATTCGCGGTGGTAGGCGATCGTTTGCCGGATGGTATCGAGGGTTTCGTCGATGACATTAAACGAGTAATTGACGGATACCAGATCGTTAAATCCCGCTGCTTTCAGATCCCGGCAATTTTGTAGGACAGTACGCAGGTTGTACCCCATCCGCATTTTCCGTACTAGTTCCTGAGAGCCACTGGTGATCCCGATCTCAAAATAATTCATGCCCGTTTTGACCATCAGGTCGCACAATTCCGGCGTTAAATTATCGGCTCGAATATAAGCGGCCCAGTGGATGTCCTGCATTCCAGCCTGGAGCACCTTTTGCAGCAGTTCCACCACGTCATCAATATATTTCCGGGCGGGAATCAGTTGAGCATCGGTGAACCAGAAGTTGCGAATGCCGCGATCGTACAACTGGCGCATCTCTGCCACCACTTCATCCGCAGGATTCACTCTCACCTGCTTGCCTTCGATCACGGTGTAGATACAGTAACAGCAGTTGTGAGGGCAGCCCCGCTTCGTCTGCACGCCTACATAGAAATCCTCTGCTTGCAGGTAGTACTCAAACTCATTCCAGATGCTCTGGATATAGTCATAGTTACAGGCCGTTTTTTCAATCGGGGCAGGAGCTTCGTGGATCAGACGAGGGCGGGGCTGCGTTTCACCCACTACATAGCACCGCTCGTTCTGTAGACTCTCTCCGCGCACCAATTTTTCCAGCAAGGTTTCCCCTTCGCCCACTGAGACGATCGCCCCTTTGGGTAGGCTCTTTCCTAACTGCTCATAGAAGACGCTGACGGCTCCGCCACCGACGACCACTTTGGCCGCAGGGTTATAGCGTTGAGCGCGACGAGTGCCTCGCTTGATCAGACCCAGGTTTTGCCATAATTCTCCGTAGTAACCTCCGGCAATCCGTAGCAGTCCCAGTGCCCCTTTTAACTTCACCAGAGGATTGCGGGAATAGAAAAATTCAAAGGTATACTGCAGGGGATTGCCGCCCCGTCCCCCCACTGGGGCATAGATCTGAATATCCCGCCAGGAAAACACCAGTAAAGTTGGCTGGAATTCATCAATACAGGCATCCAGGGCGGTGGCATAATCAATGGGTGGTACTGTTCCCAGATCGAAAATCCGTTGTTGCACCTGGGGAAACAGTTTGTGAACATGGTCAGCCAGGTAAACAACCCCGATCGGAAAAATCGGGTTGCACGGGAGGCGAACATAGAGGATCCGGCTTTCCATATCAGCAAAACGTGGCGAGTTCTAAATTGAAACCTTATCTGCGCCAGATTTGAAGCTTCTTTTACAGGAAATTTCAGGTCTCTGGCTGGACTTATTTATGTTACACAACTTTACGATACCACAGTTGCCAACTTGAGGGGGGCTTGTTACTGGAGCAGCCTCTGTTAATTTTTTTAAGCAAAAGAAGCAAAAAACGATCGCTCCACCCCCTACTGTTAAGTATAAATTCTCAATATTTTTTGCTTTAAGCGCGAGTTGGTAATCGGATTTACAACCAAAGGGGATCAGCCAATGGTAGGGTCGATATGCTTACAGGCCCTAGTGCATACACAAATTCTATGGCTCAGATTTTTGATCCCGTACCCACTATCAGTGCCCACCCCATTGTGTGCTGTTATGTCAATGCCACCAGCCGCATCCAGGTGGCCCGCATTACCAATATCCCCAATTGGTACTTTGAACGGGTCGTGTTTCCTGGACAGCGGTTGCTGTTTGAAGCCCCTTCGGAAGCCTTGTTAGAGATTCATTGCGGCATGATGGCCAGTACAATTCTGGCAGATACGATTCCCTGCGATCGCTTACAGGTTGAGGATGCGGTGATCTCATCCTTGAATCCTGAACATGAACAACGCATGGAGGAATTGAACGAAGGATTGGAACCAGCCAGGTTAGTCACTAATTCGGTTGGAGTTAGCAATTGAGGTGCTTCACGGTCGTCACACTGTTAAAAAGGTTAAAAAAAGGGGCTACTACCGAATTTAAACCCTTTAACAAACCAACTTCTTGAAGACCTCATTACAGTTTCCTATTCCCATTGGTTCAATTGCGAAGCCCACTGTTGCATCAAGGTATTTACCTGGGCACGGCGGGCTTCAAACGTAGCAGCCGCCCAAATCAACAGTAATCCTACCAGGATGCCCAGTGCCCACAGCATGAGGGAATAATCGCTAATAAATCGCCACAGTTGCCAGAGCACCTGCAGAATAAAGGTGACGGTGCCGATGTATAGAAAAGCCCGAATCCGCAGCAATAAGCCTGCCACAATAAAGCCAAATTCTAGCGCCAGCGCCAGCAGACCTGCAAACACAGGCGCAACTCCGGCAATTCCGATTTCGGACTGGTAGAAGCCGGTCAGACAAATCAGTGCTGTAGCTAGACTACGGAGCCAGTGCCGTTTTTCCCGATCGCGCTGATGCTGGAATCCCGGATCAATCTGCGCGACATACAGTAAGGAGGCACTCAGCACCATGACAAACCAGAGCGGTTCTCTTAACTCGTAGGTGACAAATATCCGCAGAATTGCCCAATCTGCCAGCAAAACCCCAATGTAGCTCAAGCGAGGTTGCTGTTCTGCCGCTGCTAACCAGGCATAAAAAGCGGCTCCCATTAACAAACTCTGGATGTTTATCCCCCAGGCCACAATTAAAATCACCACCCCTGGTAATACCGCTGCCATTTGCTTCCAGGGACGTTTATCCCATCCCCAGCGATCCCAGGGGCCGAAGTATAACGCCAATGCGATGCCGACGGCGATCGTGCCTGACCAATCAATGAGCCTGGTTGCGGGGAGTAGACGGTGGAGTAGGTAGCCGATCGCGATCAGGGATTCAGTGATTCCAGCGTAAGTCCAGGGGAAGTGATGGGGGGATGGGAGAGGAGGGGGGAGGGGGAAGTTTCTCCAGCGATTGTGGCTTTTTGTCAGGGCATAGGTGGCGAGCAGGGTTGCAGCGAGCAGCCAGAGCCATTCTCCGGTCGAACTGAGGGATACGATCAGGGCCGGAATGAGCCAGAAATTGCCTAATCCCCAGTGTAAATTGGCGATCAATGACCACTTATCTCCGGAGAGGCGGAGCCAGGGCATGGCCCAGCGTTGTCCAAGGTGGGCGGCGATCGCCAGAACTGCTGCCAGCAGAGCCAGCATGATTAGAGTGTCGTTGGGATTGACTCCCTGCACCTGCCTCAGTTGAGCGACGAGAAATTCATGGGCGGCAAAGGATCCCACCAATACCGACAGAAAGGTTAATGCTTTCAGGGATGGGAGGCGACGGCCTACTCTGATCCCTACCCATGCACCGATCAGGGTGTAAAGGGCACTGGTCGTTGTAAAGAAGGGGTGTAAGGCGATGGCGAAGAGGGCGTATAGAAGGGGAATGAGGTGCCAGGTGGGGGGTGGGAGTGGTTGAGTAGAGGAGTGAAGGGGTGAAGGGGGAGAAGGGGAGGAGGGAAGGAGTTTGGCTATTTGCCAGTCTCCGGTTAATTGAGTGATAACGGCAAGGACTAGGTTGGCGATCGCAAGGTAGTCGAAGGTGGTGCGAGTGGGTTGCCCAGATAGGGTAAGGGCGGCGGCAATCAGGAGTTCAACGCTCCAGGCCAGGATGAGGTAGGTGAAGTCAGTGGCAGATTGGGTGGTACGGTACAGGGTGGCGATGACCAGAACGGCACTGGCGGCAGTGTATTGCCAGGAGGGTTGGACGAAGAGCAGATAAATCAGCAGCAGCATCAGAGAGAGGAGCAGCAGGGTGACCAAGGTGAGGGCGATCGCCCAACCATCTGTTGCCTGTCGATATAGGCTGGTGAAAACCTGCCTGCGATGTAGGAGCAAGCCTCTAAGCACCCAGAGTGCCAGGATAGTTCCCGCCAGGATCAGGAGAAACCATCCGTCGTTCAGCAGGCGATCGCCAAAGGCTTCCCAGAAGGCCAGCATTTCAAAGCTGAGGCCAAAGCCGACGGTTAATACGGCGGCAGTCTGATTCCTCAGATAGTAGGTGTTGATGAGCATCAAAACTGCCGCTGTTCCCAGACCAAGCAATCGCTCGGTTGTCGAACCCAACATCAAGGGTTGGAGCAGAAACAAGGCGAAAACGCTCAACCAACTGGCTAACCGTGCGGCGGTAAAACTGCTTTGACTACCCAGAATGGTTAGGGCGATCGGGGTAATCAGCCAGACTCCACTCCAGTGACGATCGTTCTGCCAGAGTTGGAGTGCGAGCAGGATGTAACTGACTCCGGCGAACAGAAGGCCAAAGTGCCAGGTGCTGGTTTTCCAGGCGAGGAGGGAAGTGAGGGGGTAAGGGAGTGGGGGGGTGGAGGGGCCAGTGGTAGAGACGTTTCGGTGGAACGTCTCAGTGGCAGGTGGTGGAGTGGCGGAGTGAAGAGAGTAGCAGGCGATCCATTCCAGGAGCATGAGGGTGAGGAGAAAGGTGGCCCAGAGGTGCAGGCTGAGGGTGGGGAGGAAGCGCTGCAGGGTGGAAATCAAGGTGGATAGGGCAGCGGTGTGAGTCAGGTAAATCAGCCCTGCGCTGGGTTGGGGACGGGACAGCAGGACGATCGCCAGGGTGAGAGTGGAAAGGGCCAGGTTGAGCGATCGCACGGTGGGATTGGCCAGACTGATTAACGTCAGCAAGCCACCCGCTATCAGGGCCAATTGTTCGGCCTGGAGTGCTAAGGCGGGACGCTGCCACTGTCGTAATCGGAAGGCAAACCAGACCGTGGCCAGGACGTAGGGCAAGAAGCCGATCCCAGATAAGGCAGAGGTCATCCCCTCGGTTCCAGCGAGGCTGATACAGAAGCGGACGATCGCTTGCTGCCAGACGGGAGGAATCACGCGCCAGAGTAACCAGACTCCCTGAAATCCCACAAAAAATCCTGTGGTTAAATAGACTGGCTCACCCGTGCGTCTCAAGCCATCTCCGAGCAGCCATAATCCCAAGCCAGTAATGACGATCGCTTGCCAGGGAGGAATCACCGATACCGCGATCGCCCAGCCAACAATCAGTAAGGCCGAACCAAGCCACATCCACATTCTACGATCGGGCGATCGGCGAGCTAACCAGACCAGCACCCAGCCACTAATGCCAATCGCTAATCCCAATTGATTCAGCGGCACCTGAGCCACCAGGATTGCCCGCAGAAGCAGGAGCAGGGATCCGAAGGTGACAGCGATCGGGGGGAGAGAGTAGCGTTCTCTCTCCCTCTCCCGCTGCTCCTGAACCAGTAATGCAACAGCAGCCGCGATCGTTCCCACATAGGTGGCCGTAAAGGGAGTCCCCTGCCAACCCCAGCCCCACTGCAACCAACTGAGGCCGATCGCAGTACCAGTCATCCAGGCGGCGCGGCTAGGTTTTAAAAGCAGGATGGTGATCAGGGTGAGGAGGAGGGCGGCGATCGTAACAAAGACAATTCCTGGGAAACTGTTCCAGAGCTTGAAGCCATCCATCATCCAGAAGTTCACTGGGATGATCAATAAGGTGGCAATTCTTAAGGTCTGGGTGGTCAGCTGTAGGTTAGGTTGGCGATCTGTCCACAGAGTGACTAGCCAGAAGACCAGGGTGAAGCTCAGCAGAATGCTGTATTGTCCTAACGGTGAGAAGTTGCGCCATTGAGTGGCGGCCAGCACTCCGGAGGACACAACGACCAGAAAACCCCCCAGGAACAGTAACCACACCACGCTGACTTCAGCCATAAAGGACTGAAGCCATTGGGCTGGCAGGCTGATAGGACGATCGGCAGCGCGAGGTAAGGGTGGGTGAGCATCTTCAGGAGGCAGGAAATCCGTCACTCCCACAGGTTGTAACGCTGAATCGGGGCTGTCAGGTGACTGCTCAACGACGGGTTCGGGTAACGGACAGGCAAGCTGTTCCGCACAAATCTGCCGTACCCATTCCTGGGAAACTAACCCCAGTTGCAACCAGGCATCCAACCCTTGCAGTAGTGCTGGATGACCCGCCTGCACAGCGAGTCGAATCAGAATCTGGCGATCGTCGAGCCTATCCACTCACCCACCCATCATTCATCCACCCATCCACTATCTACCTACCCTGCCCCCTCTGTACAGACGTTTCGGCAAAACATCTCTACTTCCGACTCCACTGCACATACGGCAACGTTACGGCTTTTGCCCGAATTTGCTCCGCGTGCGCTACTAACTGACCACAGGCATCCCAAGTGCCAGCCACCAGCATGGAGCGTGGGCCTTCTTTCAGGGCGATTGCCGCCGTCCAATCGCCACATTGGACTTGCATCGTCTCCAAATTCACAGTCACAGGCGTTTGGGGATCAGCCGCGAGTTTCTCCTGCAAGGTTTTGATAGTTGTTGCATCTGCTGTAACACAGGGAATGCCCATTGCCAGACAGTTCCCAAAGAAGATTTCAGCAAAACTTTCGCCCACGATCGCCCGGATGCCCCACTTAGCGATCGCCTGGGGAGCGTGTTCCCTTGAGGAACCACAGCCAAAGTTATTATTCACAACCAGGATCTCGGCTCCCTGATATTGCGGCTGATCAAAGGGATGCTGGCCCTGTAAGTGGGCACGATCGTCGGCAAATACCTGCTCCCCTAATCCATCAAAGGTGACGCAGCGCAGAAAGCGGGCTGGAATAATGCGATCGGTATCGATATCATTTCCTGGCAACGGAATTCCCCGTCCGGCAACGACTTTGACTTCACTCACCATAGGCTATTCTCCCAATCTCAGGCTTTTCCAGTATAGAGCCGAGACGATCGCTTCTATCCCGGCGAGCCAGGTGAATTCGCCTAGAGATCGGGTTTTTATCCAGAAGACGCAACTGGACCGTGTCCTTCAAACTCGAGAACCTGACTTCGGAGCCAGGGTTTCTGATTATGCTCTCAAGACTAGATTTCTTAAGATTCGTTGCAAGTTTGATGCAGTGCCGAAAATTGTTGATTCAAATTTAAACGGGTGGGCTACCCTAGTCTGCGTCAATACTCCTGAGACCTTTCGGCGCTTAAAACCATGCCTTACGGTGTATGTTATCCCCATCTTGCAACTTCAAAACCAGTGCGAAGTGGATCAGCCTGTTACTCGTCATTGGTCATTTGTCCTTCATGGGTTGATTGGCTTGTGGTTCGTAGCGTTGACCAATGCCCAATGACGAATGCCCAATGATATTTAGGATCAGGAGTTAAACGCACTTATCTACTTACTCTCTCAGTTTCGTTGCATAGTCTTTGTTGAGGCGGGAATGACCTATTCAGTGACTTATCATCAGCCATCCCTTTTAGATCTGGCACGGCAGGGCAATTTTCGGGCGATCGCGTATTGGATTAACAGCATCCTGGGGCCAAAAGGCGTTTATATTCAAACGGAATCAACTCGCTCCGGAACGTTAAAAATTATGGTGAATTTTCAGCGTTCCAGCGATCGGGAGATGTGCATGAAAGCCCGCCATCATCTGGTGCGGCATATTTGTTATCGCCTGTGGACACTGAATTCAGCAGAAATTCGGGATGTGCGGATCATGGCACGGGTTACAGGTCAAAAAGATATTCTGTGGCGGCAATCGGTTCGGATCACCACTCCGGCCCATGACCATCTCAAAGCGGCTTCGGCTGCTCCCGGTCGTGTCGCCCGTTCCAGTAGTGCTGCTCGTCCGCGACGGGTGGCCCATCCCAGAAGTGCAGAACGGGAAAAATTCCAACTGCTGCGATCGTTTCTGTTTAACCGGATTGCACTGGCGGGATTTCTACTCTGTTATTGGATGTTCTATCTGGAAGCAACAGGACATCAGACAGCCGAGCAGCCCAGTGTCGCCGCAACATCACCCAAGGACACAGAGAAATCGCCCAGTCCAGCCGCTTCTCCTCAGCAAAGCGCTACCCCCGTTGCTCAGCAAACCCAACTGCCTCAGAATCTGAATTTTACTGTACCACCTCAATTCCAGGGGCAGGTGGTATATCAGGCTACCCCACCAGCCGGAGCCGAAAAAGTGATTGCCTTAACTTTTGATGATGGTCCCTGGCAAGGTACTACTGAGCAAATCCTGGATATCCTCAAGCAAAACAACATTAAAGCAACTTTCTACTTTGTGGGACAGGCAATTCAGGAAAATCCAGAAATTGCCAAAAAGGTAGCGGTAGCGGGTCATGCGATCGGCAATCACACCTGGCGACACTTAATGGATGATATGGATGAACCAACCGCCTTGCAAGAACTCAGCAATACCGCTAAGCTGATTTACCAGGCGACTGGAGCCAGAACTCACTTAATGCGCCCACCGGGAGGAAATCTGGGCGGCGAGTTGGTAAATTACGCTAAGAAAAGGGGCTATCTGGTAACGATGTGGTCTGTAGATACAAGCGACTACTATGTCTCAACCCCGTTGATTATCGATAATGCCCTGCGCGATGCTAAGCCTGGTGGGATTGTGTTAATGCATGATGGTGGGGGCGATCGTACAGCAACCGTGGAAGCGCTTCCCCAAATCATCTCCAGCCTGCGTCGCCAGGGGTACAAGTTTGTAACGGTTCCTGAACTGATGCAAATGCAGGCCAAGTGGGGGCCAATTCAACCCCTGGATGGCACGGATACTCCAACGGTTACAGATACATCTGTCCCGTCACTACCATCGAACCCATCATTACCATCGAGCCCATCATTACCACCTACTCCCACTGTTCCTAACAGTCCTCCTACCCCAGCCCTCAGTCCTCGATCGGATCAAACCTATCAGGATCCCCGAACGCCCTAGCAGCATAACTCCCACTATGAAGGTCTACCTAAAATAAAGGCTTTCATTAACGAGAAACTGCCTTTTTAAGCTAAACGGGAGGAATAGCTGCGGTTTATTGATTTTGGCAGGGGATACAATTTTAACTGTAATTTTTGCCCGTCTACCTTCCTCAAACTCCAACGGCTCTTCGATGAATGGATTGAGGGACAGGCTGACAGCAGGCGTACTTGAGACAGCGCATCTCTCAAAGTGTGTGTTATGCTACCTCGGCAATTACTAAAACCTCAACGCGACCGTGGTATCGGTCATCAATATTTCCCGAAGAATCTCGCAGAAGGTAGCGAACTCCTACGGTAACGGTATTATTGTTCACAGTTCTGGCGCTCGCATCAATTGTTTGACGGAAAACGTGATGATCCCCGTCAGTAAATTGAACGTCAAAACCCTGAGTGGTGCAGAAAACTTTTTTGAGTCTCATGATGGATAACCTGAACGACCAAAACAGCGCCTGAAACCCCTTGCCCTCGTTCGTTCGCCCGATAAAACTCAAGATCGCTGTCTCGGTGAGAATCCTTGATTTATAGGGGTTTCAGGAGTTTTCTGCACCACCAAGGCGGCGTCGGCTCTAAGAACTCTGCTGTTAAAGACAGCTATAGCTGTTTCAGCTTATACTCGACCGCTAGTTGGGTCAAAAGTAATATTTACTCTGCGAAAATCAATTGCCATAATATGTCTCTATAGAATTTAGATATTTCGATTGTGACGGACTTACTTCATCGTTAATAAGTACCCTCATGGGTACTTATTAACCATTTCCATAACTGATGCTGCACCCCACAAATAACTCAGCAGACTCTAGTTTCTTGAGTGCTTTCGGTCGAAACCGATGACTTGCGGGACAGGTGCAAAGACTGGTTTGTGCTAGCTAACCAAGGTTTATAATCCGTTACCATCCAGTTGGCTAACGTAGTTGGCCTGATGTAACAGTGGGAACGAGGATCATCTATGAAACGGCTGCCCTGGGTATCGTTAGTTTTGCTACTGGTTTGCTATGCTGGCTTTGGTTCGTATTTGGCCGGGTTAGCAACTCAGCCAGCCTGGATGAAGTCTGCGTGCGAATGGGTATTTTCGCCAGATTTGTATCAATCGGCAAAGCCTCGGGAAGTCAAACCATCTAATTCTCCTACCTCCAGTAAATCGGAAATCACCATGGGGGAACCTGGATTGCCAGAGTCTGCTAAACCCAGGGAAAGTTTAGTAACTCCATCGTCCGCAGCAGAGCAAAAAGTATCTATTTGCAGCATCATCGTCCAGCACAACGTTCATATTGGTTTATTAGCGATCGGCTGGATTCTAGTTTCCTCGCTGGCCTTCATTTCTCCACTGACCAGCTTTAGCAGCTTTGTCAGTCGCTGGTTTAAATCAAACACGGTGGCCTTTTTAACGATCGTGACGATCGCCGGAATGGCTGCTGTAATCCTCCACTGGTTGCACGTCTTTCTTCAGATCTTGACTATTCTGGCTGCCGATACCCTGGCCCGCATTGACATTCAAACGGCTGGTCTAACGGGTAATCAAGCCTTCTGGATTCTGACCCTGGTTTCCCTCACAGGTTTGATTACAGGCTGGCTATTAAATGTGTTTCTCATATAAAAAGCAGTCGCCCCCGACTGCTCTTGTAGCTTTCCAGTTTGTTTAGTGCATGAGTGTAGTTTCAAAATAAGCCCAGGGTTTAAGAACAATCATCCAGTTACAGTTTTAGATACAAGTGACGAAATCTAGGGGTCAATCGAACGATCGTCACAGCCTGTCCAACCATTACTGCAAAATTTGGCCATACTGGAAGCAATAAGCGTTTAACTGTACCTCTATGCCCTGCGGTAGCTCGACTGTGGGGCAATTCCCTCTTTAAAGGTTTCAAAGGGGGCTTTTAAAGGGGCCGGAAGATAAAGGGATAACGGAACGGCTGTTCGGAAACGTTGAGACAGTGAATAATTGCCCAGATAGTCAGGCCCCAGTGAACTAACCACCAGATACCACCTGCCAGCCCAAAGGTAATAAAAGAAAGAGGAACTAGGATCAGACCGTATAACCAGACATTGAAGTGGAAGTTGATCGCTTCCTTAGCGTTCTCTTTCACAACTGGATCATCGGAAATGGCCAGTATCGCGATCGGAACGCCAATTGACACGACTAACCCACTGAAGAAGATTGACCCGTGAGCCAGGGACGACAGTAGCTTTCGTTTGCTAATATCGACAGTGCTTTGAGATTGCATCGTTTGCCTCACATTTAACAGGTTCATTACATTGCCACTATACAGCGAGAATGCTATTGAACATGGGAGGAAAATACCAACCTCAAAGCAGAGATTCCCGATGGCTTTTATTTGCTGCTGCACCCTATTCCCCTGGCTTTCCTACATTCGGTTTGGAGAAGCCAGGTTACGAAACTGGGTAAACTGAGACTCAAATAGCAACTTCACTGTCCCGGTTGGCCCATTTCGATGTTTGGTTAGGATGACTTCGGCAATCCCGCGGTCGGGGGTATCCGGGTTATAGTACTCGTCCCGATACAGCATCATAATCAGGTCTGCATCCTGTTCAATGGCACCGGAGTTATGAGAAACAATTCCATCTGCTAACCAAGACGCGGTTTTGGGCACGGTCAAATCATAAACATCTGCTTCGCCCAGTGGCTCGATCGCTTGGATCTCATCCCAAAACAGATCAGAAATAGCCATTTCCATTAATGCCGTGCTGTGCAAAATTTCAGCATTGTGAGCAACAACCTGCTGGGATGGAGCAAAGCTGAAGTGGGATGCGCCTCCATAAGCTGTACCTCGCAAACAAGAGATTTCTCGCTGGAAGGGTTCCGGTAACTGACGCGCTACGGCCAGTCGATCTCCTACAGTTAGATCCTGAACTTCCCGCCAGCCTTCCAATCCGTATAGCCTGTGATTGGCTGTTGCCTTGATGGTTCTGCCACTGGCTAATTTAACTTCGTAAACAGGTTTGCGGCCAACGTGCCAAACCATATCAGACTGCGCTCGTACCAGTTTGCCGCATTCGTCTAAGCTGACAACTTCCGGCGTTTGCCCCACTAAATCCCGAATCGGCACTCGCTCTCCAGTTGCTAAGACAACCAGCGTATCGCCAGTCACACACTCCCGTAAGTCCGACATCATGGGACGTTTATTGGTGCGCGATTCCACGCTGCGGCTTAACTGCGATAGGGCAATCACAGGCACACTGAGTTCGCGGGCCAAGGCTTTCAGCGATCGCGTCACCTTCGACAGTTCCTGTACCCGGTTATCGCCCCCCCCTTCCATCAATTGCAAATAGTCCAGCAGAATCAGTCCCAATGCGCCACCCTGTTCAGCTTGTAAGCGGCGAGATTTCGATCGCATTTCATTCACACTGATATTGGGAGTGTCATCAATGAAAATCGGCAATTGGGAGAGGGCATTGATAGCATGGCCCAGCGGTTCCCATTCTTGCTGACTGATCCGCCCAGAACGTAAACGCCCGCTTTCAATCCGGACTTCACTCGCCAGCAGTCGTTGTACCAGTTGCTCCTTCGACATTTCCAGGCTGAAAATCGCTACAGGTAGCTTGTAGAATGCGGCAATGTTGCGGGCAATGTTCATGACAAAGCTGGTGTTATGCACACAAATGTCATTGGCGACAAAATTATGAGTTTCGGGAATGGTTAGGTCATAAACCTGCTGTTGGCCCGTTGCCTCGATCGTCACAATCTCATCCCAATAAATGTCACCCGTCGCCAGATCTAGCAGCGGTTGATGGTGCAGAGTTGTTGCCAATGCGGATAAGCGATCGCGGATGGGTGCCCGTTTGCCAACATGACTATTGCTATACTCAGCAATGCTGGCCCGCAGTGCCAACGATTGCCAGAACTGATTTTGATCGGCCGCGCCCAACTGTTGCCAAATGTCAATGGGGATCAGATCACGATTGGTCTGGTAAGTTTTCTGGCTTAAAGCCGCTTGCACTCCGGCCAAAGCTGCCTCTTTCCCGAAGATGCCGATCTCTGCAATAAATGTTTGAATCGATCGAGCATCGGTAATATCCAGTTGCCATGCCTGCTGACGTGAATCTCCATATTTCAGCGATCGCTGTTTCAAAGATGCAATCACGCCAAACCGGAGCAGCAGATGTTGCACTTGTTGCGCCAGACGATGGCTGACAGTTGCGTAGCCGACTTGAGCCTGCCCACTGGCCAGCATCGTCGCCCAACCATCCGTTGCAAATAGCCGATTCAGGAATAGTGCTAATTGCGATCGCTTCAGTCTGAAAACAGCCGCTGGAATGGTTTTGGCATGAGCATCTTTCATCCACAGATCCAGGTTTTGTAACCACAGAGATTGCTGTTGCATGACGTTCTGTAGTTGTCGAGCAAACTCCTCCCGATTGGCTCTAGCCTGCTCAAAATCCTGACTAATCCTGAATGAGGGGGCACGGCTTCCCTGAAAATCACTAACCCTTACTTTGACTCCCAGGAATTCAGCGACAGCTTGTTGAAAGTCCTCTTGAATGGCTGGATTAACGTTGGTAAAAGTGGCAGATGATTTAGTCAGGCCGCCATCTCCAATGAGATAACCGAGTAACTTAACCCCTCCTTCTCGCATCGTTTCGTTGCCAAAAACTCCTAGTCTCCGGGGAACCGCAATTTTGTCTCCAACCTGCAGATTTACCAGGGGTTGCCATCCGTGGATGGTGAGATAGGGATGGGTGAGAGTGGTCTCGATCGTTCGCCCTAAGCGAGTCGTCACCCGAAACGTGGGCTTGATGCCGTCATCAATAAATGCTGACGGCTGCGTTAAGCGAAACTTCCAATCCTGGCCTAAAGTCAGCAAATCCGCCTGTTGTCGCTGATAAAGGGTTTCAATGGTTGCTAAACTGCCATCCGCCAGTAAAATTTCTGCTGTTGCCGCAAGGCATTTCCCCATTGAGGGCCGCCCTGCCACAATAATCAAGTCCGATCGCTGGAAGCCCTGAGTCATGGCATCCAGGTCATAGTAGCCACAGGAGAGGCCGGGAAGTACCATGCCCAGCGATCGACTTTCGATGTCGGAGAAGGTGTGGGTGAGAATATCTGCCATTGCCGCCAATCCTTGCTGAGGCCGATCCTGAGTCACATTAAAGATTTTCTGCTCAGCCAGATCCAGCACCTGTTCTAGATCTCTGGAAGTATCGTAGCCCAGTTGAGAAATTTCGCCCCCAACCTGGATCAACTTGCGGCGCATGTACTTATCCATCACCAGTTGGGCGTACTGGTCGATGTTAACAGCGCTGACAGTGCGATCGATCAACTGAATCAGTTTGGTCTGTCCGCCCACTTTATCCAGCAGTCCCCGATCGCGCAGCCAGGTCATCACGCTCATCAGGTCAGTGGGCAGACCCTGATTCTGCAGTGCCAGCATCGTCCGGTAAATTTCCTGATGAGCGGTAAGGTAGAATGCTTCCGGGCGCACCAGATCTGCCACCCGACTGATGGCTTCTGGATCCAGGAGAATACCTCCCAAAATGGCCTCTTCCGCATCAATATTTTGGGGCGGCAGGCGATCGCTGTATGCCTGAAAGTTCAGTTCCTGGACCATAGTGCGCTACTGCAAGGAAACAGTGAAAGGAGAAATGGGTTGAGATCGGAGTCGATCGTGGGTTCAGTCTACCTACTATAGCGTTGAGCCGCCCATTACTCAACTACATTTAGTGTCTCAGTAAGCGTCTTTAGAAGACTAAACGCTAAGAATAGTGAACAAACCAAATTGTATTGATTCCCGAGTATTTTTAATACTTATGTACTATATTAACAGATATTTCTCTCATTGTAAGGGCATTAATTTTGTCCCAATTTCGCAAAAAATAAGGAGCCACCCGATTGGTGACTCCAGCAATCATTAAACGATGAATAGCAATCTGCTTAAGCAGGAACAACCTGAATTTCAATTGAGGCGGTCAGTTCGGGGTGAAGTTTGATCACAGCCTCATAGGAGCCTAATTTGTGCACCTCGGGCAGGGTGATACTGCGGCGATCGACCTCTTGCTTGGTCGCAGACAGAATCGCATCTGCCACTTCTTGAGTCGTCACCGTGCCAAAGATGGCCTCGTTTTCACCCACCTGCTTGGCAATGCTGAGCGTCTTCACCGCTTCGATCGCTTTCTTGACCGCTTCTGCCTGTTGTTTTAGTTCAGCCAACCGTTGCCGCTCTAATTCGCGCCGGCGCTCCACCTGCTTCAAAATTCCGGGGGTGCTATGCACCGCCAACCCTTGAGGAATCAAGTAATTGCGGGCATAGCCAGGAGCGACATCGACCACATCCCCAGCCCGACCTAACTTGCTCACATCTTTATTGAGAACCAATTGCACGCGCTTCGCCATAGTCTTCGCCGTTAGTTTAAGTAAACGTTTATCAGGCTGAATTACCACCTTTATGAGGCAGAATTCGTGTAAATCGGGATCAACGGGTGGCAATCCAAACCGATGGGCAGTACTGGACTCGAACCAGTGACATCCTGCTTGTAAGGCAGGCGCTCTACCAACTGAGCTAACCGCCCGTTTCGCCCCCTTAGGCACAAGAAGTTATTATAACAGAAGTCTTGTGCTACTGCTAGGATTCTTTCAAGAGTTTTTGCCAAAAATTTCGCTTAACCGACCCTATCTGACCATGCCCTCCGGCCAAACCCATGACAGCATTACCCTCTGGAGCTTGCCTGTAGTGGCAGGATTGACCTTCGAGCGCACCCGCAGCACTAGCCTCACCTTAATGGTGTCCGGCGGCTTCCTATTTGGTGGGCTAATGTTTGGGCCAGATTTAGACACTTACTCCCGGCAATTTAAACGGTGGGGCATTCTGCGCTGGATTTGGCTCCCCTATCGTCGCAGTATGCGGCATCGTTCCGTTCTCTCCCACGGGCCGATCGTCGGGACGATCGTGCGATTGGTTTACCTGTTCAGTTGGTTGGCGGTCGGAGTCGGTTTGATTACTCTGGTGAGCGCGATCGCCTATGGGGTCGCAGGGGAAATTGACCAGTGGACACGCTTGGCGCAACAGTACTGGACGCTGGGACGGGAGGTAATGGGGCGATCGCTCCTCCGCTATGGCCCAGAACTATTTGCCCTGATGCTGGGGCTGGAGTTAGGAGCGATGAGCCATTCCTTAAGCGATTGGATAAGCTCCTGGTACAAGCAACAGTTCCGGCAGAGCAAGAAATCATCACCATCTCGCCGCCGCACTTCCCGCTCTGCTAAACCTAAATCCGTACCATCGTCTGCATCTCATCCTGTGCCAAGAGTTGAATTGCCAATTTTACCGCCTATGCAAAGGGGAGAAGCAAATAGAGAATAATTGTTGAGCAATCACAAAATTCCTCGTATCCCCCTAGAGGGGATGTTAAGCTGAGAAAGACGTTGGACTTTCAGTTAAAGACGTTGGACTCTCAGTTGAGGAATTAAATGTGGTTGCCACTCCTGAAAAAATCCGCCAACCGGCTGATGCATCTACCTCTCATGACAAAATAGCTGTCCTATTGATGGGCTATGGCGAGGTGGAAGGCTACGAAGACTTTGCTAATTACAACGAGCAGGCCTTAAATCTTCTCACGGCTAAGTTTGCTCCTGTTCCCACCTGGGTTTATCCTCCCCTGGCTAAGTTGCTAGCCATCTTTGATCTACATGAATGGGGCCATCAACACGGTAACTTTATTTCTCCCCATAACGCCATTTTTGAACGGCAGCGACAGGGCATTGAACAGCATTTGCAGCAACGCTGGGGCGATCGCGTCAAGGTCTTCAAAGCGTTTAACTTCTGTGCCCCGTTTCTCCCCGAACAGGTGCTGACGCAAATCAAGGAAGAAGGATTTGACAAGTTACTGATCTATCCCCTGTTAGTCGTCGATTCCATCTTTACCAGTGGCATTGCTGTAGAGCAGGTCAACAAAGCGTTGGAGAGACTGACGGATGCAGGCGAACACTGGATTAAGGGAGTGCGCTACATTCCCTCCTTCTTCAATCAATCCGCCTACATTAATCTGATGGCCCGGTTAGTGGAAGACAAAATCAACACTGAACTGGCAAATGCCTATCTGCCCTCCCAAATTGGCATTGTGTTGATGAACCACGGTTGTCCTCACAAGGCGAAAGGCTTCACCTCCGGGATTGATGAAAGTCAGAAGTTGTACGACTTGGTGCGCGATCGCCTGATTCACAAATATCCCCTGATCTCCGTTGGCTGGCTGAATCACCAAACCCCGTTGATTGAGTGGACACAACCGAATGCTGAACTGGCCGCTAAAAACCTGATTGAGTTGGGAGCAACCGCGATCGTCTTTATGCCGATCGGTTTTGCCACTGAGAACCATGAAACCCTATTGGATGTGGAGCACATTATCGAAGGGTTACGCCGTAAGCACTCCCACGTCACTTATGTGCAGATGGAGTGTGTCAACGACAATCCTGAGTTTCTACAAATGGCAGCAGAGTGGGCCGATGCTCAGATTGAAGCCTTACTATCTGAGCAAGCTCTGGCCGTAGATCCTGGTCTGCCTCATACCCATAGCAACCACAACGGCTATCACCACCATCACCACCACGATGGACATCACCACCATCACTAAGCCTTTAAGCACCTCAAAGTCTGGAAAAGGTGCTGCTCTCGAAAGTGACTCCCTAACAGGTAGTATGGCAAATGTATCACTTATACGGAGACAGCCGCTGCTGGCATTCTCCCTAGTAGCTGTCTGCTAATGCTGGAAATGCCTACACCCATGCTAGGGGTGGAAGTAGTAAGGGAACGATCGCCCCTATTAACCTCCCAAATAGAGCATAAACACAAATAGGGCATAAACAATAAACATTTTTTTACAACCCCTCCTAGTGGGCTACATCTGAGAGCGGTATTATGCTGCAGGGAAATTTTAGTAGAGACACGGTTCATCGCGTCTCTACCACATTCCTATTGAGCTAGACCTGGGCCAGTTGCAAGACAGCACCCAACCCCGTGCCGATATCTTGGGGAGATAGCTTGCCATCATGGTCATGATCGAGAGCATCAAACACAGCATCCGAGCCCAGCCACTCTTCGCGGGTAATGAAACCATCGCCATCCAGATCGTAGGCGTGAAAGATGTCAGCCGTTGCATGGTTGAGGTTTTCGCCTGCTTCCAGCCGAGCCAGTCGAGTGGCCAGCAGTTGCTCCAGAGTTTCCAGGGCCTTGGTGAAACCTTTAATGCCTTCATCCAATTTTTCAGAAGCCATCCGGTTTTCAGCATGCATTCTGTCAAAAGTCGCTTTGTCCATTGGAATTTTCTCAATGTCCATCGAGGCAGCTTTGGCGGGATCCAGTTTGCGTGGCAAATCCCCTTCTGTTGAATCCAGCTCGGTCAGTAGTTTAGGAGAAATAGTCAACAGATCACATCCGGCCAACTCGGTAATCTCGCCAATGTTGCGGAAGCTGGCTCCCATGACTTCAGTTTTATAACCAAATTTTTTGTAGTAGTTGTAGATGTTGGTTACAGACTGCACACCGGGATCTTCCGCGCTGGAATACTCCTTACCCGTTTCCTTCACATACCAGTCGAGAATCCGGCCCACAAAAGGAGAAATCAGGGTGACCCCAGCTTCCGCACAGGCGATCGCCTGATGGGTGCCAAACAACAACGTCAAGTTACAGTGAATTCCTTCTTTCTCCAGCACTTCAGCAGCTTTAATTCCTTCCCAAGTGGAAGCAATTTTGATCAAAATTCGTTCCCGCTCGATGCCAGCCTTTTCATATTCCGAAATCAGATAGCGGGCTTTGGCGATCGTGCCTTCTGTGTCATAAGAGAGCCGCGCATCCACTTCGGTAGACACCCGTTGGGGAATAATCGCCAGAATTTTTTTACCAAAGGAAATGGCAAGGCGATCGAAGGCCAGGGTCAGTACATCTTGAGTACTCGCTCCTGAGCCAGCATCTTTTTTGGCTTGCAGCAGGGTATCATCCACAATCTCTTGATACTCCGGCATTTGAGCGGCTGCAGTAATCAGAGAGGGGTTGGTGGTCGCATCTCGTGGTTTGAATTTTTCGATTGATTGAATGTCACCCGTATCGGCCACAATAATAGTCATCTCACGCAGTTGCTCAAGTAAGGTTTTGGCCATATTGAAGAGTTCTCCAGAAAATGTGGGTCAGAAGGACAGAATCAGTTCCGTTTCCGGGTTGGAGAGGGAGGTTGGCAGGGAGAGGTCTGCCGAACTAACGTTAAAGAACTAATGACGAATGACAAAGGATGAATGACCAATGACTTTCCTTACTACAAAATCCCTTCTTTTTTCGCCATGTACTCAATCATGTCCACCACACGAGTAGAGTAGCCCCATTCGTTGTCATACCAGGATACGACTTTGAAAAAGTTAGAGTTGAGTTCAATTCCAGCCTTGGCATCAAAAATGCTGGAGCGAGGATCACTACGGAAATCCATCGACACCACTTCTTCTTCGGTGTAACCCAGAATGCCTTTGAGATCCCCTTCCGCTGCTGCTTTCATGGCCGCACAGATGTCTTTGTAAGAGGTGGACTTCTCTGTCTTAAAGGTCAGGTCAACCACAGAGACATCGGGAGTACCAACCCGGAAAGCCATTCCAGTGAGTTTTCCTTTCAGGGCAGGCAGTACCAGGGCAACGGCTTTAGCGGCTCCGGTAGAAGAGGGGATGATATTTTGGGATGCCCCCCGACCACCACGCCAGTCTTTTTTACTGGGGCCGTCTACTGTAGGCTGAGTTGCGGTCATCGCATGTACCGTAGTCATCAAACCTTCTGCCAATCCAAAGTTATCCTGCAAGACCTTGGCAACGGGAGCCAGACAATTGGTGGTACAACTGGCATTAGAAAGAATCACATCCTTGGCAGGATCGTACTGCTCCTCATTTACGCCCATCACAAAAGTGCGAACTTTGTCGGGATCTTTGGTAGGAGCAGAAATGATCACTCGTTTGGCTCCTCCCTTAATGTGGTTCTCTGCCCCGGCATAGTCTGTAAACCGTCCCGTGGATTCCACTACATAATCGGCTCCCAGCGTGCCCCAGGGTAACTGACTGGGATCTTTTTCTGCGAGGCAGGGAATCGGTTTGCCATTGATGACAATGCTATTGTCCTGAACTTCAACTGTGCCTTTGAAGGGGCCGTGGGTAGAGTCGTATTTGAACAGGTAAGCCAGGTTATCGGCTGGAACCAGATCATTGATCCCGACAATTTCCACATCGGGATAATCCATCGCGATGCGAACTACCAGTCGTCCAATGCGGCCAAAGCCATTAATGCCAACTTTAACAGTCATTATTGAACTCCTTTGTTGAGAGAGTATGGAAGAAGCTGGGGGAGGGGGGGAAGGGAAGAGGGTTAGTAGATCCCTTCCCTACCTTCCTTATCTCTCCAACTCCCCCATCTAGCCGATACTATGTAATCACCGTCGGTTTATCCATGCCCGTGTAATGGCGGATGTGAGCCAGGTTTTCAGCGATCGCAATCAGTTCGCCAAGCGCCTGTTGGGTATCTTGATGTTGCTTTTGCGGGTTGGGTTCAAAACTCTCGAAGTAGACGCGGAGGGTTGCCCCCTGGGTACCTGTGCCAGAGAGCCGCAGGACAATCCGGGAGCCATCGGTAAAGCCAATGCGGATTCCCTGATTGCGGCTGATGCTGCCATCGATCGGATCTTCATAGGCAAAGTCATCGCTGTACTCGACCTGATAGGAACCGTAGGATTTACCTTTCAGGGTCGGCAGTAGGGATTGTAGACGATCGACCAGTTCTTGAGCACGATCGCTAGCCACACCTTCGTAATCATGACGGGAGTAATAATTGCGTCCGTAGGTTTGCCAGTGCTCCTGCACAATCTCCTGTACAGACTGTTGCCGCACTGCCAGAATATTCAGCCAGAAGAGAACCGCCCACAGGCCATCTTTTTCTCGGACATGATTGGAACCTGTGCCAAAGCTTTCCTCCCCACAGAGGGTAGCTTTGCCTGCATCTAGCAAATTACCAAAGAACTTCCAGCCTGTGGGGGTTTCATAGCAGGCCACACCCAATTTTTCGGCCACTCGATCGGCAGCCTGACTGGTGGGCATGGAACGGGCAATGCCAGCGATCCCGCCTTTGTAGCCGGGAACTAAGGTGGCATTGGCGGCCAGAATGGCGAGGCTATCGCTGGGCGTGACAAAGAAGTGGCGACCCAGGATCATATTGCGATCGCCGTCTCCATCGGAAGCTGCGCCAAAATCGGGAGCATTGCTGCCAAACAGGATTTCCACCAGGTCATGGGCATACACCAGATTGGGATCGGGGTGGCCACCGCCAAAATCTTCCAGCGGCGTACCATTCATCACGGTTCCGGCAGGGGCACCCAGCCGTTGTTCAAACAGGGCGTGGGCATAGGGGCCAGTCACGGCATGCATCGAGTCCACGCACATCCGGAATTTGCCAGAGGTAAGCAGTTCCCGGATGCGATCGAAGTCAAACAAGGATTCCATCAGTGCCTGATAATCGGTCACGGAATCGATCACTTCCACGGTCATGTCGCCCAATTTGGATTCGCCCAAGGTGTCAATATCCACATCCGGAGCATCCAGAATTTTGTACTGATCAATCTCCTTACTGCGAGCAAAAATAGCTTCCGTGACTTTTTCGGGAGCGGGACCACCGTTCGCCGTATTGAATTTGACTCCAAAGTCACCTTCTGGGCCGCCGGGATTATGGCTGGCCGACAGGATGATCCCGCCATCGGTCTGGTATTTGCGAATCACACAGGAGGTAGCCGGAGTCGATAGGATCCCGTGCTGTCCTACCTTGACACGGGCGATCCCATTCGCCGCCGCCATTTTCAGGATGATCTGGATAGCAGGACGGTTGTAATAGCGGCCATCCCCTCCCAGAACCAGCGTCTTTCCAGCAGCAGGATTCAGAGTGTCATAAATGGATTGGACGAAATTTTCCAGGTAATGGGGTTTTTGAAAGACCGGGACAGATTTTCGCAGGCCAGAAGTACCGGGCTTCTGGTCAGTAAAGGGAGTTGTGGAAACGGTACGAATGGTCATGCAGATTAACTCTAACTTGTTTGCTACTGGTAGCCGTTATTAGTTTAAGCAGTTAGGGATACAGTCAGACTGGCAGGTTTGCCACGATCGCCCTGCAACACAATGCCCCGATCATTGGCCTCCAGGTGCCGCAGAATTTTATACATAATTTCAATTTGCTGCGTGGCTCCCACCTTGGTCGCCAGGTCAGTCAGACTCATGGATTGACCCGATTTTTCTAAGGTGTCTACCACTCGATTTTGTAATTCCAGTACGGAAGCAGCGGCCTTCTTCCCAGCTTCAACCCCCGGTTGATGATAGGCATTGATGTTAATTAACGAGGCGTACAGCCCAACGGCCCGTTCATAGAGGGCAATCAGCGCACCCACATGACGGGGGGCAACTTCGGGAATCGTGATTGTGATCGAGTCCCGGTGATTTTCATAAAGTGCCTGCCGCGTGCCCTGCAATAGGCCCGACAGATAATCTCCAGAGGTGATTCCTGGTTCTACGGCGATCGATGGGCCTTCCCGATCTCGTAAGACCTCAATAAAGGTGACGAAGAAGTTGGGTACACCTTCCCGCAGTTGTTGAACGTAAGCGTGCTGATCAGTGGAGCCTTTGTTGCCGTAGACCGCGATCCCCTGATTGACGACCTTACCATCCAGGTCAGTTTCCTTGCCCAAAGACTCCATTACCAGTTGTTGCAGGTAACGGCTAAACAGCAGCAAACTGTCCTTATACGGCAGGATCACCATGTCCTTTTCGCCCTTGCCATTTCCGGCATAGTACCAGGCAAGAGCCAGGAGTGCTGCCGGATTGTGCCTGAGATCAGGAACACGGGTTGCCTGATCCATTTCTTTCGCCCCCTTCAGCATCGCATGAATATCAATTCCTTGCAGTGCGGCAGCTAACAGTCCCACGGCAGACAGTTCTGAAGTACGACCGCCGACCCAATCAAACATCGGAAATACGTCTAGCCAGCCTTCAGACTGACTCACCTGATCCATCTTGCTGCCTTTCATGGTGATGGCCACCGCATGTCTGGCAAAGTCTAATCCCTGCTGCTCGTAGGCGTGCTTTACTTCCAGCATGCCGTTGCGAGTTTCAGGGGTACCGCCGGATTTACTGATGACAATGACTAAGGTGCTGTTCAGGCGATCGCTCAACTGCGCCAAAATGCGATCGATGCCTGCCGGATCCGTATTGTCAATAAAGTGAATCTGCAGGGGCGGATGAATGGGAGCCAGTGCCTCAGCTACAAATTCCGGCCCTAATGCGGAACCACCGATGCCAATGGACAGAATATCGGTAAATTTGGGGGCACCGGGAGGAGCGATCGCGCCGCTATGCACCTGCTGGACAAAGGTTTCGATCTGCTTCAAGCTATCAGTGATTTCCTGCTTGGCCTGAGCCGGAGCCAGATCCGGATCTCGTAACCAGTAGTGACCCACCATGCGACCCTCATCGGGATTCGCGATCGCTCCAGCTTCCAATTCCTTCATGTCTCTGAAGGCTTTCTCAAACTTCGGCGTTAAGCGGTCAACCAGCGAATCTTCAAACCTCATCCGGCTCACATCCAGATACAATCCCAATTCCTCGTGGTAGTAGAGCCAATCTTCATATCGTTTCCAGAGTGCTTGTGAATCCATAACTGTTATCCGTGGTTGCAACCGTTTTTACCGTACAAGGTTCTTGGCCTAGAGTACTGAAACCACACAATAATTTCACCTGACCGCGGAGGAAGTGTTGAGTTTTAAGTTTTGCATGATGAGTTAAACTCAGGCCAACTACCCCAATCCTCAATTCCTACATCTGCGCCGCACACAACGCCGATCCCAAAAGACCCACCTGGGGATTCAAGACGATATGTACGGGAATGGCTGCAATGGCTGCACTGACTCGTCCTTTGGCTCGAAATGCATCCATAAATAGTCCCCGCTGCATCAGAGCTAAATTCTTGGCAGCAATCCCGCCTGCAATGAAAAGGCCGCCGTAGGGCAAAAATTTCAGAGCCATGTTTCCAGCTTCAGATCCGTAAGCACTGATGAAGATATCCATTGTCTCCATACAGAGATAATCTGTCTGTTCAGTCGCATGTTGAGAAATGACCGCGGCCAGATCCACCGTTTTCTGTTCTTTGCCCATCTCCGATTGCCAGATCTTGTAAATTTGCGACACTTCAGGTGACTCTTTTATCCCTCGATCGCGCAAAAACTGGTAAATTCCCACAATCCCCATACCCGAAACCACTCGTTCCACCGAAACCCGGGTTAAACCCAGGCGCTCCTTCAAATAGCGTAAGAGTTGATATTCCAGTTCCGATCGGGGGGCAAAATCGACATGACCGCCTTCCGTGGCAAATACCCGAAAGCCTCCCTGATGGGGAATCACATATCCCTGCCCTAAGCCTGTTCCCGCTCCCAGGATGGCGATCGCACCCTGAGGATCAGGTTCTCCCGCCTGTAGGGTGTGCAGTTCCTTACGGGGCAGAGCCATCACTCCATACCCAATTGCCGCAAAGTCGTTGATTAATCGGATTTTCAGGATTTTTAACTCTCGCTGTAGATCCTCGGCCTCTAATTGCCACCCCAAGTTCGTCAACCTGGAAACGTCTTCAATCACAGGGCCAGCGATACCAAAACACGCCCGCTCTGGAACGGGAGCCTCTCCTAGAACTGTGCTTGCATCCTGCATGAAGCAATGCACCATTGGTATCAGATGGGGAAAGTCCTGGCTGGGATAGGTGCATTCGTGGAGCGTAGTTAAGGTCGGTAGGGCAGAGGCGATCGATGATTCGGCCTTTACGAGCCGCAAGATGGTTTTAGTGCCGCCAATATCACCTGCTAACAAAATTGTCATAATCCACCTTCCATTTAGCTCTGCCTCTGCAGGGGCGAAGGGCCGTCCGCCCCTGCAACAATCAATGCTCAGCCATGATTCTTAGGATGACGCAACCTTTTTAGGCGGTTGCACTTCATGACTTAAGGGCAGCCCCTGCTCAAATTCGGTGATATTTTCCAAGGTGGTTGCGGCAATGGTGGTAAATGCCTCGCGGGTAAAAAATCCCTGATGCGCTGTAATCACGACATTGGGAAAGGATTGTAACAGTTGAAACATATCGTCCTGAATCACCGTATCCGACAGATCCTCAAAGAACAGGCTTTCCTCTTCCTCATACACATCTGCTCCAAAATAGCCGATTGTGCCTGCCTTGATCCCGTCAATCACCGCACTGGTATCCACCAGCGCACCCCGACCGGTGTTAATCAGCATGACTCCTGGCTTCATCTGACTGATAGATTCAGCGTTAATCAAATAATGGGTGGATGGTAAAAGTGGACAATGCAGGGAAATGATATCGGCAGCCGCAAATAACTCTGGTAACTCGACATACCGCATCCCCAGATCCAGGCACGTGGGATTCTGCCGCACGTCGTACCCCAGCAGTTGGCTACCAAATCCTTGCATAATTTGGGCAAAACACTGACCGATTTTACCGGTACCGATTACGCCAACGGTCTTGCCATGAATGTCAAATCCCATCAGTCCCTGTAAGGAAAAGTTATCTTCTCGCACCCGGTTATATGCCTTGTACAGCTTGCGGTTCAGCATTAGAATCAACCCAACAGC
The DNA here is from genome assembly GCF_052746595.1 of Leptodesmis sp. Lineage (NCBI taxonomy): Bacteria > Bacillati > Cyanobacteriota > Cyanophyceae > Leptolyngbyales > Leptolyngbyaceae > Leptodesmis > Leptodesmis sp. The sequence continues at coordinate 2,875 of NZ_JBRAGO010000041.1, read as the reverse complement.
GTGTTCTGCTACGGAATAGGGGGAATAATCCGTCACGCGCACTACTTTGATTTTCAGATCTGCTGCCGCCTGCAAGTCCACATTATTGAATCCGGTAGATCGTAGAGCCACGAGGCGCACTCCGCTGGCTGCCAAAATCTCTAAAACGAGTCGATCAACAGCGTCATTGACGAATACACAAACAGCCTCACACCCATTGGCGATCGGCGCTGAGTGTGCTTGCAATCGTGCTTCATGGTAAATCAATTCGTGACCATGAGCCGCATTCGCCGCCTCTAAAAATTGGCGATCGTAGGGTCGGGTACTGAAAACAGCAACTCTCATCTGTGCAAGCATCTCCTAATTTGAGTCGTGGTTTGCATTCCTCGCTGGGTAACACCGATAAGTGTTGACTCCAGCCCCCTTTGCTTTGAGAAGCCGTTTTACGTCCTCGTCCTGAATTGTATCTCCTTAATCAGAGGATTTGCTTAAGCTTTGATTAACTCTCACTAGACTTCTTGCAAATTAGAAATATCAGCGGATAGGGTAAATTCAGGAACCAGACCCCGCCCACCAGGCTGGTGAGGGCGATTGTTCCCACCTTCAAACGGTTCCAGAAGGGAGAAGGCGGGTGGTTAGCGCGGGCGGCTTGCTGTAAAACGGATGGGCTGAAGTTAGGAAACGGGTCATTCACTTTAACGAAGCAGCAAAGAGGCGGATTGCAGAAGGCCAATGATAAAGCCCAGAATGCCACCTAGATTGACGATCGCCTGTAATTCGCTTTTTACAATTCCATTGATCGCCGCTTCTAGATCAGCCGGAGAGGTGGCTTTGACGCGATCGATGATCACTTGATCAATACTCAGGATCGGGATCACCTGTGCCACAATCTTTTCCAGATCCTGCTCCAGATAGCGCTCCAGAATGAGGGCCAATTCCAGGCTCACCGTTTCCAGAGACTCATTCATGACTGCGGAGTTTCGCAAGCGGCTTAATAGGACACTGGCTAAATTTTCCCAATCTACGGATTTGCCAAATTCTTGCAAAAACTCGGCTCCCTGCGCCTGAATATAGGTTCGTACGGTATCCCGTAGGGTTTTACGCAGTTGACGCACCGTGGACACGGGCAGGTTTTGCAGAGAGAGGTTGTGCAACCATTCCCGCAATCGCGCCCGCACGTTCAGCGAAACCATCAATTCTGTGATCTGCTCGTTGCAAACTTCCCGTTCGTCCAGGCAAAAGGTACGCAGACGAGTCAGGGCATTGCGAGTGCCAAACAGGTTAGCAATCACCCAATAGGTGCCACTGGTTTTTTCCCGAAAGCCTTCGTCAATCGTTTGAATATTGCGATCGGTAAGAAAGTCAATCAACGTCTGGCGAATGGTATCGGGCGGCAGAACCACTTCCAGGAGCCAGTCGGCTAGCTTCGTGGCCTGCTCATCCGTCAATTGAAACTCCAGTAAGATCTGGTCAAAAATCTGATTCAGTTGGGTTTCTAAAAAATCTTCGCGACGGGCCAAAACTTTCAATAACCGGGGTAAAGATTGCCCTAGTAAATCCTGCAAGATATTACCGACAACCTTCGCAGTCCGCTTTTGTTTATCTTCCTGGACTTGATCTAGCGCCAGTTTTAACAGCCACAGCAACGCCCCCTGAACTCGTTCCGTTTGCAGCAGGCGACGGGCTAGATTTTGTAATTCCTCTGGTGTCAGCAACGATCCCATGATCGTGTCTGAGATGCGCTTAGCTAACCGTTCTTGGTTCCGGGGAATGAGACCGGGTGTAAACGGCAGGCGACGATCGCCAATGTAGTAGGGCTTATAGGGACGAAACAACATCCGGATGGCAATGTCGTTCGTAAAATACCCGATTATGCCACCAACCACAGGCGGTGCGATGAATAGCCAGAGAGTTGAGAGTTCCAAGGGAGGGACGAGAGAAGTTATGAGTTTTAAGGTTTGAGTTAAAGTTTTGAGTTTTGAGTTAATAGTATGAGGCCGATGAGCCACGTAAAACTGAGAACTTAAAACTCAAAACTTACCTGGTTAAGACTAACACTCCCATCGTACCGCCCGCGATAGGGTAATGGGTGACGGCGGAAAACCCTACCTGTTGGGCGAGGGTGATTTGTTGCGATCGCGTAGGGAACCGATCTAGGCTGGGGGCAATGTAGGCATATTCTTTGGTTAAACCAAACTGTTTGGCGGTTGGCACGACGATTGTACCTAGATACCACTGCTGGAAGGCTCGGACTTGTGGGCTATCGGGGTGGTTGAAGTCCAAAATGGCCGCTTTGCTTCCTGGCTTGAGTATCCGATGGATTTCTTGCAGAGCACGGGGGATATCGGTGACGTTGCGCAGGCCGTAGCCCATTGTGGCCGCATCAAAGAATTGCTCAGGAAAAGGTAGGTTGAGGGCATCCCCTTCGATCCAGGTAATCGGCAATTCGGTGAACCGATTTTGCATACGCTGGCGGGCGATCGCTAATTGTTCTGGGGAAAAATCAACTCCGTAGACGTGGCCCGTTTTGCCCACCTGTTCTGCCAGGAGTTGGGCTAAATCCCCGCTGCCACAACACACATCCAGGCAGGTATCTCCTGGGTTAGCTGCACTCCACTTTACCGCCATGCGTTTCCAGATGCGATGTTGCCCCAAGCTGAGCCAGTTGTTGAGCTGGTCATAAACCGGAGCAATGCGATCGAACAAGGCGCGAACGGAATCAGATGTAACGGGATCAGTAATCATAGATTTGGAGAGGGAGTATTGACTTTCCTGATCGGCTTTTACTACAGTACCTAATTGCGGGATCAGTAATCATAGATTTGGAAAGAAAGTATTGACACTCCCCGCTCTAAAGAGACGGGGATTTTTGGCGAGTCCATAGCCGAACCCTCAA
>NZ_JBRAGO010000040.1:0-35616 GCF_052746595.1 Leptodesmis sp. | reverse complement strand
GGTCGTTCAGGTTATCCATCATGAGACTCAAAAAAGTTTTCTGCACCACTCAGGTCATTGGATTTTGAGCATGAGCATCTGTATTAGAGTAAATTCAGGAGTGGGCACGGTGAGTGGCCCTGTCATACCTCCAAATTTAGAGTCTCAAGTCCAAAATCTCAATGCGCGTTCTGGTTATTGAAGATGATGTGCGGATTGCTGATTTGCTGACGGAAGCATTCACCAACCGCCAGTACGAGGTTGATGTCGCACAGGACGGAGAAGCAGTCTGGAATTTGGTCAATGCTCTGGACTATGATCTGATGGTACTAGATTTGACCCTGCCCAAAATGGATGGTATTGAGCTCTGTCAGCAGATCCGGGAAAGGGGAGCAACAGCACGAAATGCAACCATTCCGATTATGATGCTGACGGCGCGGGACACGATCGCGGACAAAATCATCGGGAGATGCAGGGGCTGATGATTATATGGTCAAGCCCTTTGATATTGAAGAACTGATGGCCCGCATCCGAGCGCTGCTCCGCCGCGGCAGTCCTACTGCAAATCCAACATTGGCCTGGGGTAACCTGCGGCTGAATCCCAGCACTTACGAAGCGACTTACCAGGACATTCCCCTCAATTTAACCCCCAAAGAGTTTGCGTTGCTGGAACTGCTGATTTCCAGTGGTCGCCAAGTGATGAGTCGCCCCATCATCATCGAAAGACTTTGGTTGCCGGAAGAAACCCCAACGGAGGAAGCTGTGAAAACGCACATCCGAACCTTGCGGCAAAAGCTAAAAGCGGCCAATGCTCCGGATGACTTGATTGAAACCGTACATGGGATGGGCTATCGCCTGAAACAGGTCAGTTGATCCTGAAATCCCCCCGAAATCCCCGCGATTTCTTCCTGCCATTCTAACTTTGAGTTGATAAGTTGATTAACGATAAGGGCTGTAGGAATAATCTTCAGGCTATACAGGCGATCGCCAAAACCAACTCATCCAATTTTGCCTACCATGAGCTTTCCAGTTCAGAGGTGGCCGAACGTATGGAAAGCAATGCAGAGCAGGGGTTATTGCAAGGTGAAGTCACTCAGCGACAGCAACGCTATGGGTTCAATGAATTGGTATCGAAGCCTGGAAAACCTGCCTGGCTCAGGTTCCTATTACAGTTGAATCAAGCATTGCTGTATATCCTGTTAGTTGCCGGAGTGATCAAGGCGCTGCTGGGATCATGGACGAATGCGGCTGTCATTTGGGGCGTTACTCTGATTAATGCCATCATCGGGTTTGTGCAGGAGTCCAAGGCAGAAGGCGCGATCGCAGCCCTGGCAAAGGCGGTGACAACGGAAGCAACAGTCATCCGAGAGGGAAGAAAACAGCAGGTTCCCTCACAGGAACTGGCGGAAGGGTAGGGACATGGTAAGTTTCAATTACCACACCAAAACTACGCCATGAAACCTCAATACTGCATCCGCAACTGGTCTGAGTATAACGCTGGATTGAAGCACAGAAGAAGTCTCACCGTCTGGATCGAGGAGTCTGTGCTGGAGGCATGGATTGTTGAGGATTTAAGCGGTAAACCCGGAGCATCGAAGCTTTATAGCGATTTAGCAATCTTGACGATAGCGACGTTGAAAGCCGTGTATCGATTAGCTGGACGGCAATGCCAAGGCTGCGTGGAATCCATTTTTGAGTTGATGGAGATTGATTTACTCGTCCCTGACCACAGCACTCTATCGCGACGATTGGGTCAACTCTTGGTGGAACTGTCGGTGGTGCCGAAGGAGGGAGCTTGTCATGTGGTGGTGGATTCAACAGGGGTGAAAGTGTTTGGCCAAGGGGAGTGGAAACCCCGGCAACATGGCATCAGCAAACGACGCACCTGGCGCAAACTGCATCTGGGAGTCGATGAGGCAACGGGTGAAATCTTGGCAGCAGTGGTTACGACCAACGATTTCCATGATGGAGAAGTGCTCAACGATGTGCTCGAAGCCATTGAAGCGCCGATCAACCAAGTCTCTGCCGATGGTGCGTATGACCATCGCCATTGCTATGACGAGATTGCAGCCAAAGGCGCTAAAGTAGTCATTCCCCCGCGCAAGGATGCCAAAATTTGGCGGCATGGCAATCGCAAAGGCAAACTTCATCACCGGGATGAGAACCTACGCTCGATCCGTAAGCATGGACGCAAAGGTTGGAAGCAAGACTCTGGCTATCATCGTCGCTCGATTGCAGAAACCACAATGTTCCGCTTTAAGACCATCTTTGGAGGCAATCTCAGTGCGCGTAAATTTGACAACCAAGCAGTTGAATTGTTGATCAAATATGCTGCGCTCAATCGGATGATTCAGATCGCTAAGCCCGATAGCTATGAGGTTGAAGCGTAGTACCAGGACTACCTCAAGGCTAATCTGTCCATTGTTTAATCATGCAACAAAGCCTGGCGGCTTTGTCACCTTTGGCCAGGGGGGCGGAATTGTGGTAGCTACGGGCAGCAACACGGAAGTTGGACAGATTTCCCATCCGATTGATCAAGAGCGAATACAGATGGAAGCGGAATGTCTTGCTAAACAGGGCTTGCGGGTGCTGGCTTTGGCTAAAAAAGCAGTCCTCAAACAGCAAAGAACATTGGAGCACACCGACCTGGATGCAGAACTCACCTTTTTGGGATTGCAGGGCATGATTGACCCACCCCGTGAGGAAGCGATCGCTGCTGTCGATGCCTGTCAGTCTGCAGGGATTCAGGTGAAGATGATCACTGGCGATCATTTGACGACCGCAACTGAGATCGCTGAACGGATTGGATTAAAAAACAGGGACAACTGGTTGGCTTCACTGGCCAACAGTTAGCAAAGATGAATGATTCCGACCTATCGCAAGCGGTCGAATCTGGTTCAGTGTTTGCCAGGGTGGCTCCGGCACAAAAGCTACGACTGGTCGAAGCTTTACAGTCCAGAGGGGAAATTGTGGCAATGACCGGGGATGGGGTGAATGATGCCCCGGCTCTGAAACAGGCAGATATTGGGATTGCCATGGGCAAAGCCGGAACTGATGTGGCCAGGGAAGCGGCGGATATGCTGCTAACAGATGACAACTTTGCCTCGATCGAAGCAGCTGTGGAAGAAGGGCGCACCGTTTATCAGAACTTGCGGAAGGCGATCGCCTTTATCCTACCTGTGAACGGGGATGAGTCCATGACAATTTTGATCAGTGCTTTGCTGGCTAGAGATCTGCCCATCCTATCGTTACAAGTGTTGTGGCTAAATATGGTCAATTCAGTTGCCATGACGGTGCCACTGGCCTTTGAGCCAAAGTCTGACCTGACGATGGAACAAGCTCCCCGCGATCCCCGTGAACCCCTGCTATCTGGCAAACTCTTGCAACGGGTTATTGCCGTTTCCCTGTTCAACTGGATTTTGATCTTTGGCATGTTTGAATGGGCACGGCAAACTACGGGAGATATCGCAGTAGCCCGCACCATGGCAATTCAAGCGCTGGTTGCCGGACGGGATTATCTATCTCATCAGCGTCAGTCATCTGGGCACCGCGATTGTTGCCAGAATCCAGCACAGAAGCATTGCATTCAATAACGTGCGGGCGATCGATGCTGGGATTTTGGGTGCGATCGTGCTGCAAATTCTCTTCAGTCAATGGGAGGTGATGAATACTTTATTCAGAACTGCTCCCTTGAACTGGAATCAATGGCTGATTTGCCTGATTCCGGTCATCCCAATGGCAGTCTTAGCCACCTTTGTTAACCGACTTGATGCGATCGATTAGGAATTTGACGGCTACCTTAACCCTTAGGACAATAGATCCCAAACACGGATAGCGCCAGGGCCTCTTGGACACCAGTCTAGTAGCAATTCTGCCAATGTCTGAAATTCATTATCTCAACTACCTTGTAAAAGCAATTTCTGTGAAGACAGGATGGCGTGTGTTGGTGCTTGATATAGCAGTAAACTGCATGGAACCACCGATTTATCAATCGAGCGCCATCTATTCAACCGCCACAGAAGCCATTTCGTCTGGGATGCAATTCGTGCAACGCCAACAAGTTTTGCCTGTTCTATGGGACTTCCTGAATGATTGTTACTGTTCGTCAATCATTACTGAGGCAGAACTAGATCATTTATCTGCGTCGCTTGGTTGGTTTTGCTCCTTTAAAGAACCTGACTCTGACTCCGGTTACTGGTACTGTTGAGGTTCTGTTTAGACTAGAACTATGGCGTTATAACTTAAGCATTGCGCAATCACTTAGGTTACTGGTATTGACCTCATGGCTAGGGTTGACTTCAGGATGGTTGATCAGCCAGTTCATCTGATGTTCAAAATCTATCTTTAGATAGATGACAATCCTGATAAAACGAAAAACAGTAAAGACAAAAGCTTTTCGGATAGATATCTCTTCAGCAGCCCTTGTTCTCTTCAACTAATTGGTTAACTTTTGTGACTTCGAAGCGGCTATTTCAATTGCTTATAGTGCTCTTAGGAATAGCGATATTTCTTGATCTAGCATCCCGTCTGGGAGCAGAAATTCTCTGGTTTCAGGAAGTTCACTATCTCTCGGTACTCCTGCTTAAACTCCAGGTTCGACTGATTCTATTAGTCCTTGTAGCAGGGGTTACAGCCGTTTACTTGCTGGGTAATCTGGCGTTAGCCCAACGATTGAAACATTCGTATATGGTGAGTGAGGATAGCCAGGATCAAAAAAATCCAAGAAATAGTAGGCGACCTTTTCTGCCACCCTATAAAGTTCAGCTTCAACGTTCTCCGCCAGCATCTCTTCCATCAACCCGTGCTTTTAGACTGCCCTTCCTCCTTCCCCTCGTCCTGGGGTTGAGTTTAATTGGTAGTTTTTTGTTGATTTATTATGGTCAGCTTGCCGTGCATTACTGGCAGTCTGGCCCAGTCCTACCTAGCACGTTTGTTGCTCGCTTCAACGTCAAAAATCTTGGGCAAGTCGGCAGCCAGTTAGTGAGCCAACTTTGGTGGTTAGGTGGCGTGTTGGGCATCGCGATCGCCCTGTTAACCTATCCCCGGTTGCTGTTGAACGCGATTGCTCTGATACTCAGTATTCTATTTGGATGGTTACTCTCAACTCATTGGACAGTTGTCTTGCAATATCTGCATCCCACATCGTTTAAAGCAGTCGATCCCCTGTTTGGACGGAATATCGAATTCTACATTTTCGCCCTGCCGCTCTGGGAATTGCTGGAGTTATGGCTATTTGGGCTGTTTCTATATGGATTTGTGGCAGTTGCGCTGACCTACTTACTATCGGGAAATAGTCTGAGTCAAGGTTTTTTTCCGGGATTTTCATCGGCTCAGCAAAGACATTTGTATGGAGTGGGTAGTAGTTTGATGGGGGCGATCGCCCTGAGCTACTGGCTGAGTCGCTATGAATTACTGTATTCCCCGCGTGGTGTAGCATTCGGTGCCAGCTATACTGATGCCACAGCTCAACTGCCGTTCTATACCGGACTGAGTCTGCTGGCACTGGCGATCGCATTCTATCTCTTATGGCGCACCGTCTTCTGGCAACCCAAATCTCCTCATCGCCACTGGGTTAGCCTGGGATTGGGATTATTCGGATTTTTGGTTGTGGCTGGCGCGATCGTGCCAGAAGTAGTCCAGTATTTAATTGTGCAGCCGAATGAATTGGCGCGGGAACGCCCATTTATTGAGCGAACTATTGCCTTCACCCGCCAGGCATTTGGCCTGGAAGCGATCGATGCGATTAACTTTGACCCCAAAGGACAACTCACTCAAGCAGATCTGGCTGATAATGAATTGACCATTCGGAATATTCGTCTTTGGGATCAACGGCCACTGCTGGAAACCAATCGCCAATTGCAGCAAATCCGTCCTTACTATCGCTTTCCCGATGCAGATATCGATCGCTATACCTTGCAAACCGATGTGCCTGCCCGTTCACCTGTCGTTCCCCCAAATCGTCCAACAGCCATTCCTACGGCCCCAACGGAACAACGACAGGTGCTGATTGCGGCACGAGAACTTGATTACAATGCGGTGCCACAGGAGGCACAAACCTGGGTAAACCGCCACTTAATTTACACCCACGGATATGGGTTCACACTCAGCCCAGTGAATACGGTGGGCGCTGGGGGATTGCCAGAGTATTTCGTGAAAGACATTACGGGGGGTGAAGATGGGGCACTGACAACCTCCAGTCAAGCAGTCCGGAATAGTATTCCAATCGGGTTACCCCGCATCTACTACGGTGAAATTGCCAACACCTATGTGATGACGAACACTCGGACGCGAGAGTTAGACTTTCCCAGTGGTAGTGACAATGCTTATAACGTCTATGACGGCCGGGGTGGCATCAACATGGGTTCCTGGTGGCGGCGAAGCTTGTTCGCCGTTTACTTGCGCGATTGGCAAATATTATTTACCCGCGATTTTCTGCCAGACACGAAAGTGTTGTTTCGGCGTAATATCAAACATCGAATTCAAGCGATCGCTCCTTTTCTACGCTATGACAGCGATCCTTATCTGGTAACAGCCGATGTCCAAATACCAGAGCGGCAAGATCAGAATTATCTCTACTGGATGGTGGATGCCTACACCACGAGTGCCCGCTATCCCTACTCTGATTCAGGCAGTGAGGGCATTAACTACATTCGTAATTCAGTCAAAGTTGTGATTGATGCTTATCATGGTTCCGTTGATTTTTACATTGCTGATCCCAGTGACCCCATCATTGCTACCTGGTCAAAGACCTTTCCTAATCTCTTCAAACCCCTCACTGCAATGCCTGCCAGTCTACGGAGTCATCTTCGCTACCCCGTCGATTTCTTTAAACTGCAAGCAGAGCGGTTAATGACTTACCACATGACCGATCCACAGGTGTTTTATAACCGGGAAGACCAGTGGCAGATTCCCAATGAGGTGTATGGCGATGAAGCTCGCCCTGTAGAGCCGTATTACCTGATTACCAGTTTACCGAGCGTGCCCTTTGAAGAATTTATTTTATTACTGCCTTATACACCTCGGCAGCGAACCAACTTAATTGCCTGGCTGGCTGCGCGATCGGACGGGGAGAACTACGGCAAATTGTTGTTGTATACGTTCCCCAAAGAACGGTTGATCTATGGGCCAGAACAAATCGAGGCTCGAGTTAATCAAGATCCAGTGATTTCTCAACAAATTTCTCTTTGGAATCGTCAGGGATCACGGGCAATTCAGGGCAATCTATTGATTGTGCCAATCGAGCAATCGTTACTGTATGTAGAACCGCTATACTTAGAAGCTACCCAAAACAGCCTGCCAACGCTGGTACGAGTGATTGTGGCCTACGAAAACCGGATTGTCATGTCTCCCACCTTGGAAGAGTCATTGCAAGCGATCTTCACGCCCCAACAAATCACTCCAGAGACTACCATTATTCGCCCTGTGGAGGAACCGACAACCGGTCAGTAGGCAAATCAGCGTCCCAAGAGTCCCTTAAAACTGTACTTAAGCCAATCATAGAGGCTAGTTCCGCCAACAGCCAAGGCATACAGAATGGAGAGCGTTAGTGTTGCTCCCATCAGGCATAGTACTAATCCAGAAAGACTGATGGCTCCATCATCATCCAGAAGCCCGAAGCCCGTGACAAAAATCCCCATGGCTGGCAGGGTATTTGTACCCGGAATTGGAATCATCATTGAGATTGCCATCAGGGCGATCGCTAATCCAATTACTGCCCGCCCCAAACGACTCGTACACACGATTGTAAGGCGCGGCTTCGAGAACTGCTCAATTCGCTGCATCCAGGGAATTCCGGACTTTACAAAACCCTGTACCCGACTTAATGGAATAGAATGATTGACAATGCGCGAGGGCAACCAGGGAGTTTTAGCTCCAGCAATCAACTGCACCGCCAATAAAAACATTACGAGCCCGAAGGGAACAGAGTAGCCTGCCGCTGGAACAGGCAGAGCTGAGGGCAGGGCTAACAGCACAAGTAGAAACCCAAAGGTTCGTTCCCCTGCCAGTTCCAGCACATCAGCCAGTGTCACCTGATCAGCGGGAGGTTCCTCAATAAAGAAGCGATGCAGATCTTTTGAGAGCCGAGCCATAATTGTAAAAATAACCTTCTGATATTTGAACTATCCTACACAATCGGCATTTATTCTACAACTAACTTTAAAGAACTTTCTATGAAGATTAAGATTTAAATTGAAACTTGAATTTGACATGAATAAACAAAAAGTGACATAAGTGTAATAACGGTAGAATCAAATGAAAGATATGGTCGAATTTTATTGTTGAACTATGTAGAGGGCGTTTGAAAAGTATCCGGCGGTTAAAACCGCGACTGCATGAACAAAGCCTGCTGACACAAACTCAATACAATCAAGGTTTTCAGCACCCTATATTGGCAGTTTTTTTCCGTATAACCGCTTAATCAACGGAAATATCTGATTGGAGGGGAAATGCGTCTCTGGGATAGCCCTCAGAAAGATGTATTTTCACCCCTGCGGTTGCAAACTGCTACTGAACTGCTGCCGCAAACCATTGGGAACTTTCCCCTACTGACCGAAGCAGAATCACTGGCAGCCTTACAGGCCGCTGTAGAAGCCTACGATCGCGGACGCGGTAAATGGGCAGTCATGCCTATTCAGCAACGGATTGAATGCCTGCAGGACTTCACCTACCGGATGCAGACGCAGCGGGATCAGGTGGTGAGGATTTTGATGTGGGAAATTGGCAAATCCTATGTCGATTCTCAAAAAGAGTTCGATCGCACCATTGACTACATCGAAAATACGATTGATGCGCTGAAAAATCTCGATCGAGTTTGTTCCCGGTTTGAAATTGTGGACAAAGTGATTGGCCAGATTCGACGGGCACCTTTGGGTGTGGTGTTGTGCATGGGGCCGTGTAATTATCCCCTGAATGAAACCTTCACGACTCTGATTCCGGCACTGATCATGGGTAATACGATCGTGATGAAAACTCCTCGCCCCGGAACCCTACCCGTTCAACCCCTGCTAGAAGCTTTTCAAAAAGCGTTTCCACCTGGTGTGGTGAATACAGTGTATGGTAGAGGTCGTGCGGTCACACCACCGCTGATGACTTCAGGGCAGATAGATGCCCTGGCCTTCATCGGCTCCAGTAAAGCGGCCACTAATCTGGATAAACTCCATCCCAAACCTCACCGTCTACGTACGATTCTGGGCCTGGAAGCCAAAAATCCCGCCATTATCCTGCCCTGTGCTGACCTGGATCTGACGGTGCAAGAATGTATTCTGGGCATGCTTTCCTTTAATGGCCAACGCTGTACAGCACTGAAAATTCTGTTTGTGCATTGGCAGATTGCGGAAGCCTTCCTGGAAAAATTCGTGGCTGCTGTCAACGCGCTCAAATTTGGTATGCCCTGGGAACCCGGGGTAGTAGTAACGCCCTTGGCTGAACCAGGCAAGCCCGAATATCTGGCCGAGTTAGTGGAAGATGCCAAACAGTTGGGATCTGAGGTAATCAATGAGGCTGGCGGAACCGTGAATGAAACCTTCTTCTACCCGGCAGTTGTCTATCCTGTAACGCCTCAGATGCGGCTGTACAATGAGGAGCAATTTGGCCCAGTGATTCCCATTGTGCCCTACGACGATCTGGAAACACCGATCGAGTACATCGTCAATTCCAACTATGGGCAGCAGGTGAGTATTTTTGGTCAGGATCGAGATGCGATCGCCGATCTGATCGATCCGCTGGTGAACCAGGTTTGCCGGGTGAATTTAAACAGCCAGTGCCAGCGAGGGCCGGATACCTTCCCATTCACAGGCCGCAAAGATTCAGCAGAAGGTACCTTGTCAGTCAGTGATGCCCTGCGATCGTTCTCGATTCGTACCCTGGTTGCGGCCAAAGAAAACTCATTGAACAAAGCGCTGATTACGGAAATTGTCAAAGAGCGCAAGTCCAACTTCCTGTCTACTGATTTCATTCTTTAGTTCTAAACCAAGTCCAGCTAGAGAACGGTCGTTTTCCTATCAGAGAAACTACGGTTCTGGACTTGGACAAGGTTTATTTTCTAAAATCCGGCGATCGCGCTTCCGGTTAACGCACTATGGCTACCCTCCTTCTGCCCTGCCACGGACAAAGTCTTTGGAACGTCTTACAGGCTGGGTGGATGTACCGTTAAGTGAGCAGAGACGGGCCGCAGTGGCGATCGCCTCCTGTGGGACTGGTACGGTTAGTATTACATTTTCTTCATGAAGACATACGCGGATCGTCGTATTGTCTTTGATGTCAATTTTGCAGAATATTGAGTCAGGCAGCAGGGCAAGCATGCGGCAAGACGGAGTATCCACTGCTGGTAGGTTTGGATGCGTTAGCTAGGGATTGGCCAGATTTCCTTTGTTAACCCAACCAGGTCATCCTCGATCGCTGCTCAGGATTGAGACTGCCAGCACCTCAAGCAGGAAGACAGATCCTGCTAAAAAACTGTTTTGAGAGCTTTGGATGAATTCATAACATTGTGGGAAAAGACATTATGAGCCAAGTAAATGTAAGTCGAGCACAAAAAATTACATCAACTCAAAGAACTGCCAGACTGCATAGCTATGACAAAGAAAAAATCGGTTTGGATTTTTTAGATGATGTTCATCCTGCTGTAAAGGATCAATTAGCTGGTTCAACTGATTTGCAGACATTTCTTAAATCTGTTGGAGATTTGAGTCTTGGTGACCGTAAACGACTTGTTGAACAGGCATTCGTTCTATTTAACGACAACTTTGTTCATTTACCGTTCAAGGTAGCGATGCATGGAGTTAATCCCATTCAAAAACTTCGTTTAATTAAGCATCGCCTGGAACAGGCAAAAGCGTCTGACTTGGAGAGTGCATTATCATTTCATAGCGAAATGTTGGCAATTTTCAACTCCGTTCGAGATCTACATACCAATTATCTTTTGCCCTTTCCATTTGCAGATAAGTTTGCTTTTTTGCCATTTCAAATTGAGGAATACTTTGAGAATGGTGAGCCACATTATATTGTGACCCATCTGGTTCAGGGCTTTTCGCATCCCCAATTTAAGCCAGGTGTTGAAATCAAAATGTGGAATGGGGTGCCCATTCGTCGGGCCATTGAACTCTCTGCAGATTTACATGCCGGTAGCAATTTGGCAGCCCGCCATGCTCGTGGTCTTGATGGATTAACGATCCGTCCTTTAATTCGTTCACTACCCCCTGATGCTTTATGGGTTGTCATTGGGTACACCGATCTGAATGGTGTTGAGCGTGAACTCAAACAGGAATGGGCGGTTGCCCCTTACCGACCCACCTATGTTGGGACGGATGCAGATTCCTTGAGTGCCAGCGCTGTTGCCCAGGGAGTAGATCTGGAAGCCCAGATCACCCAAGAAGCCAAGAAAATGCTTTTCGCTCCGGAAGTTGTGGCGGCAGAAGTCGCAGCAGCAGACCAGCAAGCAATGCTTTCTACCGAACAAGCATCGACTGATCAAGAGATTCCAACCCTGATGGTGGGTGTTTTTCGGGCACAGCGTGTCAAGACTCCATCTGGGGAGTTCGGGCACATGCGGATTTTTACGTTTAACGTTGATGACCCTCAAGCCTTTATTAAGGAGTTTATTCGGTTAGTCGGATTGCTGCCACAGAATGGCTTAATTGTGGATGTCCGGGGCAACGGAGGAGGGCATATTTGGGCAAGTGAAGGACTGCTGCAGGTACTGACTCCTCGCGATATATCGCCAGAGCCAACTCAGTTCATCAATACCCCTCTCAACTTACGCATTTGTCAACGACATGAGAAGAATCCCACCGGACAGATTGATCTTGGCCCCTGGGTGCCCTCAATTCGTCAATCCGTGGAAACTGGTGCGACCTATTCTAGTAGTTTTCCGATTACCCCTGTGGATTTTGCCAATCAGATCGGGCAGAAATATCATGGGCCTGTGGTATTAATCACAGATGCACGGTGTTACAGTGCAACCGACATATTCGCAGCAGGGTTCCAGGATCACGAGATCGGCTATATTCTTGGCGTAGATGATAATACGGGGACTGGTGGTGCCAATGTCTGGACTCATGCCTTACTGCGAACATTGTTAAGTGTACCCGCTCCCCCAGACCCGGAAACTCCCTACAAGCCTTTGCCCAATGGTGCCAATATGCGTGTTGCGATCCGGCGTTCACTCAGAGTTGGGAAACAGTCGGGGACTCCCGTTGAAGACCTGGGGATTACTCCGAACTCACGCTATTACATGACCAGAAAGGATTTGCTCACCGGAAATACCGATCTTCTCAACAAGGCTGGGGAAATCCTCTCTCACATGCCAGTTCGTAAGTTGAATGTGACCACTACAACCAGTCCGGGAAAAATCACCATTCAAGCCGAAACTCTGGGGCTTGCCCGTCTTGATATCTATATCGATGGTCGTCCAGTTAAGAGTATCGATGTCACTGATGGCAAACAGTCGTTTGATGTTCCGCTCCCAACCCCGGCCAGGTTGCTGGAGTTCGCTGGCTTTAAAGCGAACGAATATGTAGCCTCTAGAATGATCAATCTCTAGCAGCCATTACTCACAGCGATCGCTGATACGGTAGATCGGTTTGATGCCGAAAATTCCGTAACTTAGATTGGAGCGGAGCTAATTTGGCAGGTGTCAATCTGAAAGATGCTAATTTAAGCCGCACCAATTTAACAGGCACTGATTTGACAGAAGCCAAGCTGTCAGGAGCTAACTTGACGGAAGCCAATTTGACAGGAGCAATTCTCCATGCAACAAACCTTCAATCAGCCCATTTGACAAAATCAATTCTTACAGGTGTTCAACTGGAATATTGCCTGATGAATGATGAAACTGATTTGACCGATTGCCTCTGTGACTACATTTGTATTGGTCAAGAGAAAATAGACATTTTGAAAAAAGAAGATCTTGAACTTCTCAAGGGAGATTTGGAGGGTTTGAGAACTATGTCGAAAAACTGAAAGAATACTATTCCAGAAAATCAAGATCTTGTTTCAGGAAGGGATAATTTCCTGAGAAAAGAAATTGAAATATATGTCGGTCGCCCAACCAAAGCAAACAATATCTCGGAAGAGGTAAGGTATTTGCAAGCTCGACTACAATCGTATACCTACCAAAAGAAGTTGATTGCAATGGCTGAAAAGCCTTCTTTGGGTGCTTACATTAAAAAAACAGCTCCTTATGCCGCTGCGATCCTTGCATTTCTATTGTTTGGAGGTTTCCTTTATGGATACAAAGAAGATCAAGTTCAAGTATCGTTTACCTACGATGTTGGCACAATCACTGGAGGCGTACTGGTAGGTACTGCAGCCTTGATAGCTGCAACCGCTTACCTCAAGAAGTCCACCGAAGAAAGCAACGAAAGAAGCGACAGAAACTTACAATAGCTGATTCATTGGGCATGAGGACTCCAGGTACCCAGCAGGGCAGAGTAGCAGTTGGTAAACCATACCCAATACTGGATGCGATCGGCTCTACTCCATAACCCCTTAGAGGTTTGAGATCATGACGATTCATAATTGCCACACCCATATCTTTTCATTTCAGACCATTCCCGAATATGCCCTTCCCTGCGGTTTAATTCGATTCCTGGCCCATCAGGAATTTTCTCGCCCTCTAGCTCGCTGTCTCAATCGTCTCAATCCTGCCAGTTCTGATGATCTGTTCGATCGCTATGCCGCCTTGATCCGCATCGGATCTCAGTCTCAGGCAGAGATCTTTTGATCGCTGCAAGACTCCTACCCAGCAGGGACTCGCTTTGTGGTATTGACCATGGATCAAGCCTATCGCGCAGCGGGGAGAGTGCCGCAATCCTTTGCAGAACAACTCGCCGAAGTCACTGCATTAAAAGAGCAATATGGCGATGTACTGCTGCCATTTATCTGTGTCGATCTCAGGCGCGATGGCATTGTGGAATTAGCCCTGGAGTGTTTCCAGCAACGGGGATTTGCAGGCATCAAGCTGTATCCCCAATACGGATACTTTCCCTATGATGACAGATTAGATGACTTATACCAGTATGCTGAAACTCGTCAGATTCCTATCATTCCCCATACTGCCTCAGCTATTGGTGATTACAGGGGAGATGACCGTCAACTTCAAGCATTGCTAAATCAATGCAAGTTTGAAGATATTGATATTGCTCAAATTGTCGAAAACCTGGCCACTGATCCCAGGCGAATCAGCACGAAACGACAAAAGATTTGTAGCTTTTTTGGGCATCCAGTTCAGTATCTTTATTTGCTGAATCAATACCCGCGTCTCAAAATCAGCTTTGCCCACATGGGTGGAAATTATGATTGGGATGATTATATCCAAAGTCCCCTTCCGGCTGCGGAAGCTGCAAAACACGATCGTATTGTTGCAGAGATCAAAGTGCTGCTCAACAACAAGCCTAAAACTGAGGCAGAAAAAAGACTCCTGAAAGAGAAGCTAGAGACCGCCTTTGGACTGAATTGGCTATACCTGATCCAGCAAATCCTGCGTGAATATGAGAATACCTACGCAGACATCTCCTTCACCTTAAGTAATCCCAATTATTTCTCCTTGCTCAAGAATCTATTAGGGCAGCGGGATTTAAGATCCAAAATTCTGTTTGGCACTGATTACTACATGGTGGAAATCGTTACCTCAGACAAAAACTTTCATACTGCTCTGAAGCAAGCTTTGGCACCAGATGATTATCGCCAGATCACCGAAATTAACCCGCAGACATTCTTGTTTGGCAGTTAACGCGATCAGGAAGATTCCTATGAACCATCAGCATCCCTCTCGTGGCAAACTCCGCTTGCGGAGAGCCGTCCTGTTTCTGACGGCGGCCCTGCTGTTGCCCCTGTGGTTTACAGTCGCTCCCCTGGCTGGGCAGATGAACGGGCTGAACAAATGATTACGATTGGCGCTCAAGAGGTGATTCATGAAGACCTTTATTTAGCAGGTGAAACGATCACCATCAACGGGACAGTTAACGGAGATGCGGTGGTTGCCACTCGTCAAATTACCTTGAATGGCACCGTTACAGAGGATTTGATTGCCGCTGGTCAAAGCATCATCGTGAATGGTACTGTCCAGGATGACATCCGCATGGCAGGACAGGTATTGCTGGTAGCGGACGGTGCCCACATCGGCGATAGGGTGATGGCGGCTGGCTACAGTCTGGAAACTAAAGCCGGTAGTACGATTGGCGGGAATCTCCGTTTCTTTGGTGGGCAGGCTCTGCTGGCGGGAACTGTGCAGAAAAATGTGCGGGCGGCGGCAGGGGCACTGCAAATTGCAGGCAAAGTCAACGGTAATCTGAACTTGGCGGTAGGCAACGGGGGGAGGTCTGTCTCCCCATTCTTGCCAAAGCCCCCTGCAATTCCCCCAATTCCCCCCGGTCTCACCCTGACCAGTTCGACTCAGGTTGCAGGTGATCTCACGTATCGATCGCTGGTCCCTGCCAACATGACCACTGGCGCCACGGTACCTGGACGAGTGGTGCAGGAAGCGATTCCCATGCCCCCTGAGCAACGCCCCAATCTTGCCCATCAACTGCCGTTGCAGGGACAACGCCTGGTCACATTGGTTCTCGTCGGCTGGCTCTTGTGAAAGTGGCTTCCGGGCTGGCTGCCAACCCTCAGTACCACTGTGGCCATCCAACCCCTGCCGACCTTCGGTTGGGGAGTAGTAACGATTGTGGGAGTGGTGGCAGGCACGATCGTCCTTTCCCTGCTTACAGCGCTTCTGCTGGCGATTTCTGGCTTGTTGTTGCCCCCCTGGTTCTACCCGTTCTGGGCGTTGGCTGGCTGGTTTTACTGGCGCTGCTGATTGGCTTTGGGATTGTCACCAACTTTGTACCTCCGCTGATTCTCAGCTTTCTAGGAGGCCAATGGTTAGTGGCACGATTGCAACCCGGACGATCGCTAAACCCTCTGGTTGCCCTGATTGCTGGTCTAGTGGTGTTTGTGGTGCTGACGGCTCTGCCAGTGGTGGGCGGCTTCTTCCATGCGATCGTTGTCTTTCTGGGATTGGGCGCACTCTGGTTGGGGTGGCGCTCCGGCGATTGGGGCGGCACCACTTCAGAAAGCCTCTTAGCAGCAGTTTAATTTGTATCTGAGTCTATTTTTGGTTGTCAGGGACGTACTAAATCGCGGCCAAAGGGCATCAGTGCCAGTACCATTAATTTGAAATGCTGTTTGGCAAAGGGTAAGCCGACGATCGTAATCGCCAGAATCAGCCCCCAAATCAGGTGGAAGAAGGCAATTCCCCAACCAAAGAAAATCAACCAGATCACATTAAAAATAAACGTCAGAGTCGAATCCGCACGTGGACTGGTGACGATTTTTTTACCAAAAGGTGTGAATGTTGCAATGCCAAGGTTGATGGCGGCTAACCCAAAGGGAATACCAATGATCGTGAGACAGGTACCTAAGCCACCGATGATATAACCTAGTCCCGTCATAAAGCCACCGAAGATCAACCAAATGATATTGCCTAATAAGCTCATAGTCATCAAGAAGGTAAGTTATCTAGACAGAACTCCAACATACTCAATTTAACTCTCAATCCTAAATATGGCAGGATAGCAGTGATGAGTCCTACCAGGAAATATGACCGGTCAGCCACCTAATCCTTCTAATGCATCTAAATCTGAGAGCGATCGCATTCCTCCACTTTTGCAGCAGCGTGATCCAGAAAAATATGCCCATCTTCGTGCAGAAGCTGTTGCTCCCTATCGAGGGCTACGCCGATTCATCTACATTTCCTTTGCTGCTTCTGGTTTGATTGGTGCGTTTATCTTCCTCATTCAACTACTGGCGGGCCGAGATGTAATCGGAGCATTACCCAATTTTGCTATTCAAATCACTGTGGTTGCCTTAATGGTTTGGCTGCTACAACTGGAAAGCAAAGCAGCACAGACTAATCAGGCAAAAGGTAAAACACAGAGAGCAGAGAGCAAAGATTAAGTTCTGAGGGAATCACCGTGGATCTCGGGTGGATTTGGGTATAAACCTGTGGGACGGCAACCAGATAGGAGATTGTGTAGGTTCACAACGGTACCAATCACGATGATCGCTGGGGCTTCAAAGCTAGTTTCTTCCACCCGCCGTACGATCGTCTTCAGGGTGCCGCTCAGTTCTTCCTGCTCCGAACGAGTCCCCCAACGCACCAGGACGACTGGGGTTTGAGCGCTCAATCCAGCGGTGGTTAACTGCTCCACAATATACGGTAGATTGTGAATTCCCATATAAATGACGATCGTTTCAGAGCCGTGGGCGATCGCCTGCCAGTTCACCGCTGGTCGATACTTGCCTGCCCCTTCATGACCGGTCACAAACGTCACCGAGGAGCTATAGGCCCGATGTGTTAAAGGAATGCCCGCATAAGCCGGAGCCGCAATTCCAGCGGTAATTCCCGGTACCACCTCAACTGGAATGCCCACCGCAACCAGTTCCTCCATTTCTTCGCCACCCCGACCAAAAATAAATGGATCGCCGCCTTTCAGCCGTACCACGATCGCCGCTTCCCTGGCCTTTTCGATCAATAACTGTGTAATGTCTTCCTGATACATGGAATGCATTCCCTTCCGCTTCCCAGCATTAATCTGTTCTGCCTGGGGATTAATCATGGCGAGAATTTGCGGACTCACCAGCGCATCGTAGACAACGACCTCCGCACATTCTAATAACGCTTTTCCTTTCAGCGTCATTAAACCCGGATCTCCAGGCCCTGCACCGACAAGATAGACTTTGCCTGTTTGTTTCATAGACCGTTGCAGAAGAGGAACGTACAAGGTGGAAGGTAGAAAAGAGGTATGGTCATCCGTCATTTGTGAATTAAATCCAGTAACAAGTCGGCTAGTTCTGGACGGGCGTTTAATGGCTGAACCAGCGTGAGTTTGACGGCAGGGGTTTGTAGGGAAAACTGGCGAATGGTGGCTGCGATCGCATCAGTAATGGCTCCTGGAAAGAGAAAAAATGGTGCGATGCCGATCCGGGTAAATCCCTGACTTACCAGATCTGTTAAGCAGGATTGCAGATCGGGAGGCATAGACCAGTAAGCAACAACTGCCCCTAAAGCCTCGGCCAGAACTTCCAGGGGGTGATTTGCACCAGGCCGCCGGCTCCCATGCGCCAGCAGCACCCAAACTTCTGCCGGAACCGTTGCCATCTGTTCAGTAATGATGCGACGCAAACCTGGATGGGAGCCGAGATGTGGTGTGAGAGTCATTTGTACCAATGTTCCCAGCAAGGGTTGCACCAGAGATAGTTGTACCGGAATGTCTTCCATGACATGTACCCCCTGCAACAAAAACACAGGTAGGATCACACACCGGATGGGAGCCACATGCAGCGGAAGCTGCAGGTTTTTCAACTGGGTAGCAATCTGTTGATGCAGGGGTAAGGGCTGACATTCCAGATAAACGGCCTGGACAACAGGCTGCTCTGTATTGACAGGTATCGCAGTCGCTGGAGAAGCCATGCAACTGGTCAGAGGAGATTCCAGTGCTACCGGTTTGAGATCTGCACCCAGCGCTTGCGACACCTGGGAAGTGTAGGAAACTTTCTGTTTAAATTCTGCTGTCAGCGCTTCTGCTGCTGCCTGCGATCGCGGGTCAGAACTGCCATGAAAAACCAGAAAGTAACAAAGGGGAAAATTCAATGTAGTTCGTGATGCCAAGCCAAATATCCATTATTCATCCTATGGCTCGATCCTACATAACTCTGTCAACACTTTTACGAAATAGTCTTGTAGAGACACAATAATTGTATCTCTACAAGACTATTGAGATGAGACAAAGAGTAGACGCAATTTTCACCGTCTGCGGTCTGCCCGATACTGGCTGTCGTTAATTAATCGAGCTATGTACAAAGCCCAGCGTTAAACTGTCGTGAGCCAGGAAGTGAGCCAGATGGAAAGCCCGATCTTCCGTTTCCAGAAGAATTTGCTCATACAGGTAACGAGTAGCGCGATCGCCCAAACTCTCGGCCTGACCTGCTTGCCGACGCAAAACGTTGATGATCGCTTGTTCAGCCTGTAAGTCATGCTCAACCATTTGCCGAGAAGTATAAACTCCATCAGCTTCAGGTGCAAAACAACACAATTCGGCTAGCTTGGTGAAACTGGCAGCAGGAACTCCTCCTAACCCATTCAGCCGTTCCCCAATTTTGTGAACATACCCTTGAACCTGATCGTAGCTTTCTGAGAAAAACTTATGAAGCGAATAAAACTCCGAACCTTCGACTACAAAATGATGTTTTTGATACTGCAAATAAAGCGCCTGAAAGCTAGCGAGAGCAATATTCATGCCCTCACAAATTGGGCTGGTAACAGAACGATCTAAGAGAACCGGATTATCGCTAATCTGGTCGAAAGGATGAATCGGAGCTTGAATCTCAGCCATGTTCGCCTCTTCTTGTAATAAATCCGGTGTTTGCAATAAAAAGCAGTATTGATAATGTATCACGCAAATTTGCCGCGTCAATGCAAGTTTTTGGGCTTATCAAGAAAGATTCTCAATATGCCTGGAAAGCTCCTAATTTTTTCCTAATTTTTTAAAAATTTTGTATACAGAATTTTAACTCCAAAAACACTAAATCCGGTGATTTTGGGTTGTTTCGACGATTTCACAAGTTCATTCAAAGTAATTTAAATTTGCGTAAAATTTTCGATATAGGGGTCACAAAAATCAGCATGATTCTCATTAGTGAACCATACTGATCTAGAGAAAGCTATGAACCTCCGCTAGAAAAATCTATGAATTAAGTAGAAAGGCTTATCATCCTTTCCCACAACATTAGGGATTACTTGCGTGTGTCATCCATATTGACTAATTAGCTCATGCCAAAAGTTTCGCTTCCGTCAACGCTTGCAACATCGCTTGCCGTTGTTCTGTGTCGTACTGCCACCGCTCCAGAAAGTTCTGATAACTTCCTTTGCCCGTTTCAAGGCTGGTTGCCATCTCTTGAGCCTGCTGTTTCAACTCTGGAAAGGTTAGATGTTGCAGCAAGTTGAGCGATCGCACTTTCACCTGATCCGATCCCTTGGCCAGATCTTGATTCTGATTGCGGCGGTGAGTTATGGCCATTGCCGTAGCCATGACCAGGTTTTTCACCAGTAAGGGTGACACAGTAGTAGGAGAGGTTGCCAGGGCATGGAGTACCGGATCTGTCGGTTGGTCAGCCAGGGGGCGGGCATCTGTTAGGTAGGAGACAAAAAAACCTCTGGCTCCATTTTCGGTAGCCACTAAAGCCACGATCGCCTGTTCAATTTCAGTCTCTGTCAGCTTTCCTTGTTCCATCTCATCCAGTAATGCCTGAGAAATGGATATGGCAGATTCAAAACTTAAGCCGTCCGGCACCGTAAACGAGTTTGCCATCTGGGTTGCTCCTTAACGCTATTGAAATTGTACGGGCATGGCCTCTAAAGCCAATTACTATTAAAGGGTATGGCAATCATTTCTTCTAAAAAACAACCTCCAGACCCTGATGGGAGTGAGCAGTCGAGCTTGTTATCCCAGGGGAAGAGCTTGGCAGGAGTTCGAGGTCAACGCTCTGTTTCGCCGGATGATACTGCTGCTACCAGGCGTTCCCATGCGGAACCGCTCTTGCAACCCGCTGCCCAGCCAGAAGAATACGGTCAGCAGGAAGAACGGCTGCGTCCCCAGAGGCTAGCGGAATACGTGGGGCAGAAGGAATTAAAGGAAGTGTTAGATATTGCCATCCGCGCCGCTCAAGCACGCCAGGAAACCCTAGATCACCTGCTACTGTATGGTCCACCGGGTTTAGGTAAAACTACACTATCCCTGATTCTAGCGGCTGAGATGGGGGTTGGCTGTAAGATTACATCGGCTCCTGCTCTAGAGCGTCCCCGTGACATTGTAGGTCTACTGGTAAACTTACAGCCAGGAGATATTTTGTTTATTGATGAAATTCATCGCCTGCCCCGGGTAACGGAAGAAATTTTATATCCAGCTATGGAAGATTATCGCCTGGATATCACCGTTGGCAAAGGTTCTACAGCTCGTACTCGCTCGATTCCACTGCAACACTTTACGCTGGTAGGAGCTACAACACGGATGGGGGCATTGTCCTCTCCTCTACGCGATCGCTTTGGGCTGATCCAGCGCCTGCGGTTTTATGAACTGGATGAACTGATGCAAATTGTGCTGCGAACCGCCACCATTCTCAAAACTCCCATTACCGAAGCAGGAGCCGCTGAAGTGGCCCGCCGTTCCCGTGGTACCCCCCGAATTGCCAACCGTTTGCTGAAGCGAGTTCGGGATTATGTGCAGGTAAAAGCGGTGAGAGAAATTTCGGAAGCGATCGCGGCAGAAGCTCTGGAACTGTTCAACGTCGATCCCTGCGGTCTGGATTGGACTGATCGGCGTCTGCTCACTGCAATTATCGAACACTTTAATGGTGGCCCGGTGGGACTGGAAACGATCGCTGCCGCCACGGGAGAAGATGCCCAAACCATTGAAGAAGTGTATGAACCCTATCTATTGCAAATTGGCTACTTGAACCGTACCCCACGAGGCCGAGTTGCCACTGTCGCTGCCTGGAAACATCTGGGATATAAGCCGCCGGATACCCAGTTGTCCATTCTTTAGACGGGCAGAAATGTCATTAGCCATTTGCGCTCTGATGTCATACTGAAGGCACACGCTCTTTAGGTGACGCCCTCGTTATGTTTGGTAAGTTTCAGCAAAGTAGTCTGCGGATAGAAGTGCCTGCAACTGAAAAAGCTCTGCGGGAAAGTTTGCTTCAGCCTGCCAAATTGCGGCAATGGCTCTCCCCTCAGCGGCTCTCTAACGGATTGCCAGAAGAACTACAGGCCGGGGTGTCTTACACCAGTTGGCTAGGGCCAATCGCGATTCAACACACCGTCAAAGTAGCCGAACCCAATCACCTATGCATTCTGCTCAGCCAGGGGATTGATGGCTTCCATGAGTGGTATTGGGGCGAGGGATGGGTACAGTCCCGGATTGAGGGAATCTCACTGCTTCCCATCAATTTGGCCCAGACTCTAAGCCTGATGCGATTACGGCAGTTCCTGGCTGCCACGAGTTCTTAACCGTACCGATTCCGCGTGGGAATACAGCCCTTCGGCCGTGGCTAGCACATCGATCGTCCCGGCCACTTTCTGTAACGCCGTTTGAGAGTACTGGATCAGGCTGGAGTGCTTGAGGAAGGTTTCCACACTCAGGGCGGAGGCATAGCGGGCCGCTCCAGATGTGGGGAGGGTGTGGTTTGGCCCTGCCAGGTAATCTCCTACCGCTTCGGGGGTGGACGATCCCAGGAAAATGGCTCCGGCGTGACGAATTTTCTCCAGCATGTCCCAGGGTTCGACGAGTTCCAGTTCTAGATGCTCGGGAGCAAACTCATTGGAGAGATCTGCCGCTACATCCAGTGACTCCACCACGACGACCAGGCCATAATGCGCGATCGCCTTTTCAGTCAGCAGACGACGGGGATGATCCACCAGTTGCCGTTCCACTTCATCCACCACCTTACGCGCCAGCACCGAGTCATTGGTGAGCAAAATCGCCGCTGCCATCTGATCATGTTCTGCCTGGGCCAGCATATCGGCAGCAACATACGTGGGATTAGCTGACTTATCCGCAATAATCAGCACTTCGGATGGGCCAGCCAACGAATCAATGCCAACCGTACCAAAGACGAGCTTTTTTGCCAGCGTCACATAAATGTTGCCAGGGCCAGTGATCACATTCACATTGGGGATCGTTTCCGTGCCGTAAGCCAGGGCCGCGATCGCCTGTGCTCCCCCGACCCGATATATTTCTTCAATGCCCGCTTCCTGAGCCGCTACGAGTACCGCCGGATTGATTGCCTTATCTGGCCCAGGAGGAGTAACCATGACAATCCGAGGCACCTTCGCTACCTTGGCAGGCACCGCATTCATCAAGACGGTACTGGGATAGGCCGCCTGTCCTCCTGGCACGTAAATTCCAGCGCGATCAACGGGAGTGTAACGTTTGCCAAGTACCACCTCATCCTCGCCAAAATGCACCCAGCTTTTGGGAACACGCTGACGGTGGAAGGCTTCAATCTGGCGACAGGCTAAGCGAATGGCATCCAGCAGTTCCTTCGAGACTTGCTGGTAGGCTGCATCCATCTCTGACCCACTCACCCGCAGGTCTTCCGGTTTGAGATCGAGGTGGTCGAACTCGGAGGTGTAATGGAGCACGGCTCGATCCCCCTGGCGCTTCACCGCTTGAAGCACTTCTCGCACCGTCGCCTCCTTGTGGATGACCTGGTCATCGTGGGTGCGGTCACAAATACGTTGCAGTTCAGCCCGTGCCTCAGATACCTGAGTAATAATTCGTAGCATGGAATTTGAATGCCAAATCTAAGGAGTTACCCAGCCGAGAACAAATTTTCAGGGGGGACTCTGGATTAAACCGCTTTCACGTCCAGACCTGCAGTTTCTCTGAGGAAAATCTCCAGTTCTCTGACTGGACGTGATTGAGTACAGAACAATCAGATGCACCCGTTCTCGTTACTCTACTCTAACCTGTATTTTTCGGGTATCGGGTTATGGCGTTAAGGAGATGTTATAGTAATTTATCTAGCATGGGATGTATTGCCCAATAGAGTTTCAATAGGTAGAGGTTTTAGGATTTACTGTGGCTAACATCAAGTCTGCCATCAAGCGTATTCAAATTGCCGAGCGCAACCGTTTGCGTAACAAGAGTTATAAGTCTGCTGTCAAGACCCTGATGAAGAAGTGTCTGGTGGCCGTCGATCGCTATGCGGCCAACCCTGAAGCAGAACAATTGGAAGCAGTTCAACAAAGTATGGCTTCCGCTTACAGCAAGATTGATCGGGCCGTCAAGCGAGGCGTACTTCATACCAATAACGCTGCCCGGAAGAAGTCCCGATTAGCAAAGGCTCTCAAGCGAGCTGAAGCTACTCAAGCTGCTGCTTCATAGGAACGGAATCCGTGTCCGGGATCAGGTTAGTTGATACCCACGTTCATATCAACTTCGAGACATTTCAAGCCGACCTGGATGAAGTGGCTCAGCGTTGGCGTGAGGCGGGCATAGTGCGGCTAGTGCACTCCTGCGTCGAGCCATCCGAATTTCCGGCCATTCAGGCAATCGCTGATCGCTTTCCAGAAGTCTTTTTTGCCGTCGGTCTGCATCCACTGGATGTAGAGCAGTTATGGCATAAAGGGATGGAGGAAAAAATTCGGGATTTAGCCAGATCTGATGTGCGTGTGGTAGCGATTGGAGAAACCGGACTGGATTTCTTCAAAGCCAGCAATCAACAGCAACAGAGGGAGGCATTTGAAGCCCAACTGACGATCGCCCAGCAACTAGATCGCCCGGTAATCATTCACTGTCGCGATGCCGCTGACCCAATGGCCGGTCTGTTGCGTCGCTTTTGGCAACGGCGGGGGCCAGTTAAGGGAGTTATGCACTGCTGGGGTGGTACCCCAGAGGAGACTCAGTGGTTCCTGGATCTAGGTTTTTACATCAGCTTTAGTGGCACGGTGACGTTTAAGAAGGCACTTCAGATTCAGGAGGCAGCTCGGATGGTGCCAAGTGATCGCCTGCTGGTGGAAACCGATTGTCCGTTTCTGGCTCCCGTTCCCAAGCGGGGGGAGCGACGCAATGAACCGGCCTATGTGCGATATGTTGCCGAACAGGTGGCAAATCTGAGGGGAATTTCTTTGGAAGAATTATCTGCTCAAACGACGGAGAATGCCTGTCGGTTGTTTGGTTTACCCCAGTAGAGACGCTCCGGCAGAGCGCCTTTCCGAAAGACCACCTGCAGGTCTAGAAGACTAAGCCTTTACAGAGCCTGAGTATTCTCAATACCCCGTTAAATTCTGTACACACTTCTTAGTAATCGAGCGGTTGACTGGTCTGGAAAATTTTGCTACCCAGGTCACACATTTTGACCAAATCGAGTCATAATGAGAAAACGTGACAATACCTGAGCAACGGGATGGTTCGGATCATTCTCTATATCCACACCACTTCCTTATTTATCTTCCATAGCTAAAGAGTTTGAACACCCACGCGATCGCCGTGCCGGTGTTTTTCCGGTGTTTGCTTAAAAACTTGCCCACCACATCAACGGTTAGCGAAATGGTTTGTTTATCCGCTCAAGCCCATCTTAAACGTCTGGCTGTTCTAATCTTTTCTTTGGTTTTCCCAGTTAAACCTTGTCCAGGTTCAGAACTGTAGTTTCTCTGAGTGGGAAAATCCCCTTCTCTAGCTGGACTTGGTTTAATTCTTTATCGAGCAGGTACTGCAGTTTGAGATTTGTTGAGTTTGCTAGCCAAATTCTTCAAGCTTTAGGTTGACTAATTGATGGTTGATCGTTTACAATCCAACATTCGCGCTGGGCATATCCCATCTGAAGACGACGCATGACTGACTACATTACACCCGCTTTCACCCTTCCGGATCTAGTGGAAATTCAGCGGGAGAGTTTCCGCTGGTTCTTAAAGGAAGGTTTGATCGAGGAACTGGATAGTTTCTCTCCCATTACAGACTACACCGGGAAGCTGGAGCTTCACTTCATTGGTAAAGACTTCAAGCTTAAGCGACCCAAATACGATGTTGACGAAGCCAAGCGGCGGGATAGTACCTATGCCGTGCAAATGTATGTGCCCACCCGATTAATCAACAAGGAGACTGGGGAAATCAAGGAGCAGGAGGTCTTCATCGGAGATCTGCCGCTGATGACCGATCGCGGCACCTTTATTATTAACGGAGCAGAACGGGTGATCGTCAACCAGATCGTCCGTAGTCCCGGTGTCTACTACAAGTCCGAAACCGACAAGAACGGTCGTCGAACCTACAACGCCAGCCTGATCCCAAACCGGGGAGCCTGGCTGAAGTTTGAAACTGATAAGAACGATCTGGTGTGGGTGCGGATCGATAAAACCCGTAAGCTGTCGGCTCAGGTATTACTGAAAGCCCTGGGTTTAAGTGATGGGGAAATTTTTGATGCCCTGCGCCATCCTGAGTACTTCCAGAAAACGATTGAGAAGGAAGGGCAGTATGGCGAAGAAGAAGCCCTGATGGAGTTGTATCGCAAGCTGCGTCCAGGTGAACCGCCTACGGTATCGGGAGGGCAACAACTGCTGGATTCTCGCTTCTTCGATCCCAAGCGCTACGACCTGGGTAAGGTGGGTCGCTATAAGCTGAACCGGAAACTGCGCTTGAATGTTCCAGAATCGACTCGTGTGTTGACACCTCAAGATATTCTGGCGGCGATCGACTACCTGATTAACCTGGAATTTGATATCGGCACTATTGATGATATTGACCACTTGGGGAATCGGCGGGTGCGCTCAGTCGGCGAATTGCTGCAAAACCAGGTGCGGGTCGGTCTGAATCGGTTGGAGCGGATCATTCGGGAACGGATGACGGTTTCCGATGCTGATGCCCTGACTCCGGCCTCGCTGGTCAACCCTAAACCGCTGGTAGCAGCGATTAAGGAGTTCTTTGGCTCCTCCCAACTGTCTCAGTTCATGGATCAAACCAACCCGCTGGCTGAGTTAACCCACAAACGGCGGTTGAGTGCCCTTGGCCCCGGTGGTCTGACACGAGAACGGGCTGGCTTTGCAGTACGCGATATTCATCCCTCCCACTACGGTCGGATCTGCCCGATCGAAACACCAGAAGGCCCCAACGCAGGTCTGATCGGTTCTCTGGCAACTCATGCCCGCGTGAATGCCTACGGGTTCATCGAAACCCCTTTCTACAAAGTTGAGAATGGCCGGGTTGCCAAGGATGTAGCTCCGGTGTACATGACCGCAGACGAAGAAGACGATCTGCGCGTAGCTCCGGGTGATATTCCGATGGATGCGGAGGGTAATATTCTGGGTGAGCAGGTGCCTGTCCGCTACCGTCAGGACTTCACCACGACTACACCGGATGAGGTGGACTATGTGGCCGTTTCCCCCGTGCAAATCATCTCTGTTGCGACTTCATTGATTCCGTTCCTGGAACACGATGACGCGAATCGGGCGCTGATGGGGTCCAATATGCAACGGCAGGCCGTACCCCTGCTGCGTCCAGAACGACCTTTGGTGGGAACAGGGCTGGAAGCTCAGGCGGCGCGAGACTCTGGGATGGTGATCATCAGTCGCACTGATGGCGAAGTTACCTTTGTTTCGGCAGACCGGATTCGGGTACGCGATCCCCAGGGACGGGAAATTGAGTACCAGTTACAGAAATATCAGCGCTCGAACCAGGATACCTGTTTGAATCAACGCCCGATCGTGTTTATTGGCGATCGCGTGGTGGCCGGACAGGTACTGGCGGATGGTTCTGCTACTCAGGAAGGGGAACTGGCTCTGGGGCAGAACATTCTGGTGGTCTATATGCCCTGGGAAGGCTACAACTACGAGGACGCGATTCTGATCAGCGAACGTCTAGTTTACGACGATGTATACACTTCCATCCACATTGAGAAGTACGAAATTGAAGCGCGTCAGACCAAACTTGGCCCGGAAGAAATTACCCGTGAAATTCCCAACGTTGGGGAAGATGCTCTGCGGCAGTTAGATGAAACGGGCATTATCCGGATTGGAGCCTGGGTCGAACAGGGCGACATTCTAGTTGGTAAGGTGACTCCTAAAGGAGAATCCGACCAACCCCCAGAAGAAAAGCTCCTGCGGGCCATCTTCGGTGAAAAAGCCAGGGACGTGCGCGATAACTCTCTGCGAGTGCCCAATGGTGAAAAAGGCCGCGTCGTCGATGTTCGGGTCTTTACGCGGGAACAGGGAGATGAATTGCCTCCTGGTGCCAATATGGTCGTGCGCGTCTATGTGGCTCAGAAACGTAAGATCCAGGTGGGTGACAAGATGGCTGGCCGTCACGGCAATAAGGGGATTATTTCTCGGATCTTGCCGATCGAAGATATGCCCTACCTACCCGACGGTACTCCAGTTGACATTGTGCTGAATCCGCTGGGTGTGCCTTCCCGGATGAACGTGGGGCAGGTTTATGAATGTCTGTTAGGCTGGGCAGCGCAAAACTTGAATGTCCGGTTTAAGGTGATTCCCTTTGATGAAATGCATGGGGAAGAAAAATCTCGCGAAACCGTACATAGCAAGCTGGAAGATGCTGCCAATATGCGGGACGAAGATACCCAGCGATCGAAGTACTGGCTATTTAATCCCGATGATCCAGGCAAAATTCAGGTCTTTGATGGACGCACAGGCGAACCCTTCGATCGTCCCGTGACGGTTGGTATGGCCTATATGCTGAAACTGGTACACCTGGTAGATGACAAGATCCACGCTCGTTCCACTGGCCCCTACTCGCTGGTGACTCAGCAGCCGCTGGGTGGCAAGGCGCAACAGGGTGGGCAGCGCTTTGGGGAAATGGAAGTCTGGGCACTGGAAGCCTTTGGTGCTGCCTATACCCTGCAGGAACTGCTGACCGTTAAGTCAGACGATATGCAGGGCCGGAATGAAGCGCTGAATGCGATCGTCAAAGGGAAAGCCATTCCCCGACCCGGTACTCCAGAGTCCTTCAAAGTGCTGATGCGGGAACTGCAATCCCTCTGCCTGGATGTGGCCGTTCACAAGCTGGATACCCGTGAAGACGGCACCAGCCGCGATTCAGAAGTTGATTTGATGGCCGATGTCAATACTCGACGAGCGCCTTCTCGTCCTACCTATGAATCGATCTCCAGAGACGAACTGGATGAAGGCGACGAATAGAACCAGAGTGAGGAACTAGAAAGAAAGTTAGTTCCTCACATCAAAAAACTTCTTGCTACTACTTGAAAGGAACTTGCACGATGCCAAAGCTAGAGCAGCGGTTTGACTATGTGAAGATTGGTCTGGCATCTCCAGAGCGGATTCGGCAGTGGGGAGAACGCACCCTACCGAACGGTCAGACTGTAGGTGAGGTGACAAAGCCGGAAACTATTAACTACCGGACGCTCAAGCCAGAAATGGATGGGCTGTTTTGTGAACGGATTTTTGGCCCTGCGAAGGATTGGGAGTGCCATTGCGGCAAATACAAGCGGGTACGCCACCGGGGAATTGTTTGTGAGCGCTGTGGCGTGGAAGTAACAGAATCCCGCGTGCGTCGGCACCGCATGGGCTATATCAAGCTAGCCGCCCCTGTGGCTCACGTCTGGTATTTGAAGGGCATACCCAGCTATATGGCAATCTTGCTCGATATGCCGTTGCGGGATGTGGAACAAATTGTCTACTTCAATGCCTATGTGGTGCTCAGTCCCGGTAATGCCGAGAATCTGACTTACAAACAATTACTGACGGAAGATCAGTGGATTGAGATTGAAGATCAGCTTTACACCGAGGATTCTCAACTGACCGGGGTGGAAGTCGGAATTGGGGCAGAAGCCCTGCAACGCCTGCTCCAGGATATCAATCTGGAAGAAGAAGCGGAAAAGCTGCGGGAAGAGATTGCTAACTCGAAGGGGCAAAAACGGGCCAAGTTGATCAAACGCCTGCGGGTCATCGATAACTTCATTGCCACCGGATCGAAGCCGGAATGGATGGTGCTAACGGTTGTGCCGGTGATTCCTCCCGACCTGCGACCGATGGTGCAGTTAGATGGAGGCCGCTTTGCCACCTCTGACTTGAATGACCTGTATCGTCGGGTGATTAACCGGAATAATCGTCTGGCTCGCTTGCAGGAAATTCTGGCTCCCGAAATTATCGTCCGCAATGAGAAGCGGATGCTGCAGGAAGCCGTGGATGCCTTGATTGATAATGGTCGTCGCGGTCGGACAGTGGTAGGAGCGAATAACCGTCCCCTGAAATCGTTGTCAGACATTATTGAAGGGAAACAGGGCCGCTTCCGGCAAAACCTCTTGGGTAAGCGGGTAGACTACTCAGGCCGTTCCGTCATTGTGGTGGGGCCAAAGCTGAAGATTCACCAGTGCGGCCTACCCAGGGAAATGGCGATCGAACTCTTCCAACCTTTCGTTATCCATCGCCTGATTCGACAAGGATTGGTGAATAACATCAAGGCGGCCAAGAAACTGATTCAGCGCAATGACCCGATCGTCTGGGATGTGCTGGAAGAGGTGATTGAAGGCCACCCCGTACTCCTGAACCGGGCACCCACGCTCCATCGTTTGGGAATCCAGGCCTTTGAGCCGATTTTGGTCGAAGGTCGGGCGATCCAACTGCATCCCCTGGTCTGCCCAGCCTTTAACGCGGACTTCGATGGTGACCAGATGGCGGTTCATGTGCCTCTGTCCCTGGAGGCGCAGGCAGAAGCCCGGTTGTTGATGCTGGCCTCCAATAACATCCTGTCTCCAGCAACGGGACGACCCATCATTACACCTAGCCAGGACATGGTATTGGGCTGTTACTACCTGACGGCGGAAAATCCCGATGCTCAGAAAGGAGCAGGTCGTTACTTTGCCAGCTTGGAGGATGCGATTACCGCCTACGAGCAACAACAGGTTGATCTGCATACTTATGTCTGGGTGCGGTTTGATGGTCTGGTAGAAACGGATGAACCGGATGACGAGGTTTTGGAAGAACAGACCTCACCGGACGGAGTGGTCACTAAGACCTATAAATTCCGACGGGTACGGGAGGATGCCGAAGGCAACATCATTTCTCAGTACGTGAAAACTACACCGGGACGGATTATTTACAACAAGACGGTGCAGGATGCGCTGGCGAGCTAACGGAATTTTAGATTGCGGATTTTGGATTTTGGCTTACCAACCCAAGATCCAAAATCTCAAATCCAAAGCCCAAAATTATTCATGGCAGAGGCGGGGTTAAACAATGTCAGAGCGCAACAGTAAACCAATTTTTCGCAATCGGGTAATCAACAAGAAGCAACTCACGAATTTAATCTCCTGGGCTTTTACGAATTACGGTACAGCCCGAACAGCTCAAATGGCAGATATGCTCAAAGACTTGGGCTTCCGCTTCGCCACCCGAGCAGGAGTTTCCATTAGTGTGGATGACCTACAGGTGCCCCCGACTAAGCGTAAGTTGCTGGAGGCGGCGGAAGAAACAATTCGGGAAACGGAAGAACGCTACACTCGCGGCGAAATTACCGAAGTAGAACGATTCCAGAAGGTGATTGATACCTGGAATGGCACCAGTGAAGAGTTGAAGGATGAGGTAGTGCGTAACTTCCGGGCCAACAATCCCCTGAACTCAGTGTACATGATGGCCTTCTCTGGGGCACGGGGGAACATTTCCCAGGTGCGTCAGTTAGTCGGGATGCGGGGGTTGATGGCGAATCCGCAAGGGGAAATTATTGACTTGCCGATTAAGACCAACTTCCGGGAAGGACTGACGGTTACAGAGTACATCATCTCCTCCTACGGTGCTCGCAAAGGTCTGGTTGATACTGCTCTCCGCACAGCCGATTCGGGATACTTGACTCGTCGTTTGGTGGATGTTTCCCAGGACGTGATCATTCGGGAAGCGGATTGCGGTACGCAGCGAGGCATCCCGTTGAGAAGCATGACAGATGGCGATCGCGTCCTGATTCCCCTCAAAAATCGCTTGCTGGGTCGGGTGTTGGCAGCTGACGTGGTGCATCCGGAAACAGGAGAAGTGATTGCTCCCCGGAATCAGTCGGTTTCTGATGAACTGGCAGAGGTGATTGCCAAGGCTGGAGTAGAAGAAGTGACGGTGCGATCGCCCCTCACCTGCGAAGCCACTCGTTCCGTCTGTCAGCATTGCTATGGCTGGAGTCTGGCACATGCCCGCATGGTGGATATTGGAGAAGCCGTAGGGATTGTTGCGGCTCAGTCGATCGGGGAACCAGGAACTCAGTTGACAATGCGGACGTTCCACACGGGCGGGGTATTTACCGGAGAAATGGCCCGTCAGGAACGGGCCGGTTTTGCTGGTACGATTCGTTTCCCCAAACGACTGCGGACTCGTGGCTTCCGTACCCGTCACGGGGAAGATGCCCTAGTGGTGGAATCCGTGGATGCCAACTCCAAAATTACTCTAGAAGGGGGTGATGGTCAGCAGCAATCCTTCTCCGTCGTTCAGGGGGCAACCTTACTGGTACGCAATGGCGAAAAGGTGAAACAAGGCCAGATCCTGGCAGAAGTTCCCCTCACAGGCCGTTCGCGCAAGACCACTGAAAAAGCGGCGAAAGATGTGGCTTCCGATATTGCTGGAGAAGTCCACTTTGCAGATCTGGTGCCAGAGGAGAAGAAAGACCGTCAGGGCAATACCACCCGGATTGCTCAACGGGGTGGCCTGCTGTGGATTCTGTCTGGAGAAGTCTATAACCTGCCTCCCGGTGCGGAACCGATCGTCAAGAACGGCGATCGCATTGAATCCGGTGGTGTACTGGCTGAAACCAAGCTGGTGACAGAGCATGGTGGGATTGTTCGCCTCCCTCAAGAAGTTGAGAACAGCAAGGGTGGACGCGAAGTTGAAATTATTACCGCTTCCGTACTGTTGGATCAGGCACAAGTTCGGGTAGAAAGCTATCAGGGACGGGATCACTACCTGATTGAAACCAACCACAATCAGGTCTTCTCGCTGAAAGCTACTCCTGGTACAAAAGTGACCAACAACCAGGTTGTCGCCGAACTGATCGATGACAGCTACCGGACACAAACCGGAGGCATTATCAAATACTCCGGCGTGGAAGTTGCCAAGCGTGGTAAGGCCAAACAAGGCTACGAAGTCGTCAAAGGTGGCACCCTGCTATGGATTCCCGAAGAAACCCACGAAGTCAACAAGGACATTTCCTTGCTGATGGTGGAAGACGGACAATTTGTGGAAGCCGGAACCGAAGTGGTGAAAGACATCTTCTGTCAAAGCAGTGGTGTTGTTGAAGTCACTCAGAAGAACGACATCCTGCGGGAGATTGTGATCAAGCCTGGTGACTTGCACATGGTCGATAACCCGGACGACATTCTGACGCAGGAAGCGATGCTCGTGAATCCTGGCCAGACCATTATGCCGGGACTGGTGACTGAGGAATTGCGCTATGTCGAGTATGTAGAAACTCCTGAAGGGCCAGCCATGTTGCTGCGTCCTGTCACTGAGTTTCCCGTACCCGATGAACCGTCTGTTCCCAGCCAGGAATCGAGCAACCAGGATACTAACCGTTCCATTCGTCTGCGGGCGGTACAACGGTTGCCGTACAAAGATGGAGAGCGCGTGAAATCCGTTGAAGGACTGGAACTCCTCAAGATCCAGTTGGTGCTGGAAATCGATCAAGATGCTCCCCAACTGGCTGCTGATATCGAATTGCTTCCCGATGAAACCGATCCAGAACTGCTGCGTTTACAACTGGTGATTCTGGAATCCCTAGTGATTCGTCGCGATATTGCGGCTGATCCGACGCAGGGCAGCACTCTCACCCGAATTATGGTCAAGGATGGGGATCAAATTGCTCCCGGTTCGGTCGTGGCTCTGACGGAAATCCAGTGCAAGGAATCCGGTGAGGTGCAGGGGATCCGGGAAGGTGCAGAAGCGATTCGGCGAGTGCTGGTTGTCCGGGATGCCGACTTGATAACCGTCAGTACTCAGGGGCAGACTCCTACTGTCAAGGTGGGGGAATTGCTGGTGGCTGGCTCCACGATCGCCCCTGGCATTACCCTGGAAGAATCGGGTCAGGTGGTCGCGATCGCAGATGGCCAGGTTGTCCTGCGACTGGCTCGTCCTTATCGGGTGTCTCCGGGTGCCGTATTGCATATTGATGATGGCGACCTGGTACAACGGGGTGACAATCTGGTGCTGCTGGTCTTTGAGCGCACGAAGACAGGGGACATCATTCAGGGTCTGCCCCGGATTGAGGAACTGCTGGAAGCCCGCAAACCCAGGGAAGCCTGTGTCTTGGCAGAACGGGCCGGAACCGCCCAGGTCGTTTACGGGGAAGATGATTCCGTCGAGGTGAAGGTAGTTGAAAACGATGGCAACCTGCGGGAGTACACGATCAATCCCGGTCAAAACGTGATCATTTCCGATGGGCAGACGGTGAGTGCGGGTGAGCGCTTAACGGATGGCCCCGCGAATCCTCACGAACTGCTGGAAGTCTTGTTTAAGGCCAACCGTGAAACACTGGGAGTACATGATGCAGCGCTGCTCAGTCTGCGTGAGGTGCAAATGTTCCTGGTGAACGAAGTGCAGTCGGTGTATCAGTCTCAAGGGATTGATATTTCGGACAAACACATCGAAGTGGTCGTCCGCCAGATGACTTCCAAAGCGCGGGTGGATGATGGCGGTGATACTACGATGCTGCCGGGTGAGTTAGTCGAACTGTATCAGGTGGAACAGGTCAATGAGGCCATGTCAATTACCGGAGGTGCACCTGCTGAATACACACCTGTCCTATTGGGGATCACCAAAGCCTCGCTGAATACCGATAGCTTCATCTCCGCTGCCAGTTTCCAGGAAACCACACGGGTACTCACTGAGGCCGCGATCGAAGGAAAATCTGACTGGTTGCGCGGTTTGAAGGAAAACGTGATTATCGGGCGCTTGATTCCAGCCGGAACAGGTTTCAACGCCTATGAAGAACTCGGTAGCCCCGATGTCGATCTCTCTTATGAAGGGCTGGGGGTTTTCGATCATGAATCCGATTTGCGCGATGTCGTACTCGACGATCGCACTGCTCGCAGCTATGGTCTAGATAGCCTGGAAGATCGTCCCACCTTTGGGTTTGAATACGGCATGACCGATGCTAAGAACGATTACATCTCACCCATCCTGGATGATGGTGATGACTTCATCAGCGACGACATGGATGATGATGGTGATGATGACGATGACGACGATTTCGAGTAAACCAGACTCGGTCTAAAGTCTAACGGGGGTCATCCGGGGCGATCGCTCTGGATGGCTTTTGTTTCTTAGTACTTTATCCTTGCTCATGCGTCATTCGTTACTCATCATTCGTCATCGGTCATTGGTGATCCGTCAACCAAGGACAGGGGACAAAAGATGAAGGACAATCCAAAATCTAAAATCTAAAATCCAAAATCTTCAGCAATGTCTACCGACACCGAATACTGTATTTCCGATTCCCTGGCAACCTGTGTCCATGCCTTGGGTTTGGCTCAAATCCAGCGTCATGTGTTTATCTGTGCTGACCAGACCAAGCCCAAGTGCTGCTCTCAGGAAGCTGGCCTGG
The DNA here is from genome assembly GCF_052746595.1 of Leptodesmis sp. Taxonomy (NCBI): domain Bacteria; kingdom Bacillati; phylum Cyanobacteriota; class Cyanophyceae; order Leptolyngbyales; family Leptolyngbyaceae; genus Leptodesmis; species Leptodesmis sp. The sequence continues at coordinate 553 of NZ_JBRAGO010000040.1, read as the reverse complement.
AAGCCTGGGAATATCTCAAAAATCGGTTAAAAGAATTGAAACTGGATCACCCAACCCAGGAGCACCCCAGCTGCATTTTCCGGACTAAAGCCAATTGCCTGCGCGTTTGTGCCCAGGGGCCAATTCTGGTCGTTTATCCGGATGGTGTCTGGTATCACAGTGCCACTCCTGCCGTAATTGAACGCATTATTCAAGAACATTTGATTGGCAATCAGATCGTTCAAGAATACGCTTTTCTCACTCATCCCCTGCCTGAGCCAGGGAATTCCAATGGAATGAATGAAGTGCGATGATGAAGTGACGGAGTATAGGCAAAAACAGCAACAACGGGAGAGCCATCCTATCCTCAAAGGTGCGATCGCACTCATTCGTTTAGCGATCGTTGGTAGACCTACCGGCGTTGTTGGGTTTTATACTTCGATTCAGTTTAGGGGCACTTGTACTGGCGACATTAATATGTTTCATAGCACTGAAATATTGAATTGTACTCTCTATACCAAGGGTGCGTGTCACCTTCTAGAGAGAAGATTCATAACTGATTATTGAGATAAGC
>NZ_JBRAGO010000039.1:14995-37605 GCF_052746595.1 Leptodesmis sp. | reverse complement strand
TTAGCGTCGGGCAGTGAAAAGAATCCCCTGCCTTTAGGCGTGGGGAGAGAGTCAAGAAATGAAGTACAAAGCGTTTTGTATCGATCGATACGGTTTGTGGGCTACATCCCCACTATTCAGTAGGGTCTAAGCTTATACTGCAATCTACTGGGAAGAAACCCGTGAACTTCAACGACTACGATCCAGGCGATTTTTACGATGAACTGTTTATCCAACAGGGGCAACCGCGTCCAGAAGCCATTCCCCTGATTGAGCGCTTAAACGCTCTGGGAATGGAAGAAGTATTACGGCGACAGAAAGCGGCTCAAATAGCCTTGTTCAAAATGGGAGTCACCTTCAATGTCTATAGTGACAGCCAGGGAACTGAGCGCATCCTGCCGTTTGACATTATTCCCAGAATTGTGTCGGCGGATGATTGGACAATCCTGGAAAAAGGATTGAAACAGCGGATTTATGCCCTCAATAAGTTTTTGGCGGACGTTTACTCTGACCAAAAAATCCTCAAAGACAGCGTCATTCCGGCAGAAATTGTTTATTCGGCCAGTGGTTTTCTGAAGCCCTGTATGGGATTGCAACCACCGCAGGGTATCTGGTGCCATATTACGGGAACCGATCTGGTGCGCGATCGCAACGGGCAGTGGTATGTGCTGGAAGATAACCTCCGCTGTCCCTCTGGAGTATCCTATGTGCTGGAAAATCGGCGGGTGATGAAGAGTACCTTCCCCATGGTATTCGATACTATGAAAATCCAGACCGTGGAAGAATATCCCAGTCAGTTATTGGAAACCCTGCTGAACCTTGCTCCCGATCACCTGAGCGATCCGACCGTCGTTGTCCTTACTCCCGGAATTTATAACTCTGCTTATTTCGAGCATTCCTTCCTGGCACAGCAGATGGGTGTGCAATTGGTGGAAGGGCGCGATCTGGTGGTTGCCGATGGCTATCTGCAAATGAGAACCACTAAAGGTTTACAACGGGTGGATGTGATTTATCGCCGGATTGACGATGATTTTATTGACCCCAAAGCCTTCCGGCCTGACTCCATGCTGGGCGTACCAGGATTAATGGAAGTCTACCGGACGGGTAAAGTGGCGATCGCCAATGCTTTAGGAACCGGAGTCGCCGATGACAAGGTAATCTACTCCTACGTCCCCGACATGATTCGCTACTACCTGGGCGAGGAAGCCATTATCCCCAACGTTCCCACCTTCCTGTGCTGGGAACCACATCAGCAGAGCCATGTCCTAGCCAATCTCGACAAACTGGTTGTCAAATCTGCCGGAGAGTCAGGAGGGTATGGGATGTTAGTCGGCCCCCATGCCACCCCCGAACAACGGGAAGAATTTGCCGAAAAGATCAAAGCCTTCCCCCGCAACTACATCGCCCAACCCACTCTCTGCCTGTCGCGAGTTCCCGCGATCATTGACGATCAATTCGAAGGCTGCCATGTTGATCTACGCCCCTACATCCTCTATGGCAAAAATATTTTCGTTAATCCCGGTGGCCTCACCCGTGTTGCCCTGCGTCGTGGCTCTCTGGTTGTGAACTCTTCTCAGGGAGGCGGCAGTAAAGATACGTGGGTGGTTTGTAAAGAATAGGGATCAGGGATTGGGGCTTCGGGAAACTCACAACTCTTAACTCTCAACTTTTAACTCTCAACTTTTAACTCTCAACTCAAAACTTAAAACTGAGAACTCAAAACTCATCTATGCTAAGTCGTGTTGCTGATTCAATTTACTGGTTAACTCGATATGTCGAACGGGCTGAGAATGTGGCCCGATTTGTGGAAGTTAACCTGAACCTGTTGCTGGATTCGTCTTCCGCTACAACACAATGGGAACCGATCGTGCTAACGACAGGAGATTTGCCGCTGTTTCGCGATCGCTACGGGGAAGCCACAGCAGAAAATGTGATTCGCTTTCTCACCTTTGATGCGGATTATCCTAACTCCATCCTGTCCTGTTTACGAATTGCCAGGGAGAATGCTCGCTCCGTCCGGGATGTCATCTCCTCGGAAATGTGGCAGCAGGTCAACTCCTTCTATCTGATGGTGATGGATGTGGCGCAATCTGGGCATCTGTCCGATCTGACGACTATTCTCAAGTTTTTTGAGGAAGTGAAACTGCACAGCCATTTGTTTGCTGGAGTGATGGATGCGACGATGACCCATAACGAAGGCTGGCACTTCGGGCAAATTGGTCGCTTGATCGAACGGGCGGATAAAACAGCCCGGATTCTGGATGTGAAGTACTATATTTTGCTACCCTCCCCCAAAGACGTGGGATCTACGCTGGATGAATTGCAGTGGATGGCATTGCTAAAATCAGCCAGTGCTTATGAAATGTATCGTAAGCAGGGGGCACACCGAATTTCCCCGATGGCCGTGGCTGAATTCTTGATCCTGGATAGGGAATTTCCTCGATCGGTGCGCTCCTGTATTATGCGGGCTGAGCGATCGCTCCACCATATCACTGGTACTCCTGTTGGCAACTGGCGCATCCCGGTTGAACGCTCCCTGGGTCGGCTGCGATCGGATTTGGATTACATCACCATCGAGGAAATCATTCAACAGGGATTACATGAGTTTCTGGATGATTTGCAAAGTCGGATGAACGAAGTCGGCGACAAGATTTTTACAACCTTTTTCTCTTTGGAAACAGTCGCTTAGAACCGTGAACTTAATAACTCAGAATTCTTACGCAGGATGCGTTCGCAAGGGAACCAGAAGTAGGCTGGGCAAAACAAAGTGTGCCCATTCAGATAAAGCACAATCATGTAATGGGCACGGCATTGCTCTTTGCCCATGCTACGGTTTTTCGCTAATTTGCAGGAGGTCTCGTGAGAATGTGCTTTGCCTGAGCATCCTAACGATTTTTCGAGGTTTCGTAATGTTCGTAGGCGGAGACGATGCGCTGGACGAGGGGATGGCGCACAACATCAGCCTTCGTGAGATGGCAAAAAGCAATGCCTTCAACAGACTGCAGAATTTTTTCGGCCACTGCCAGACCAGAAGCTTGATTGGCAGGCAGGTCAGTTTGGGTGAGGTCGCCTGTAACCACCATGCGCGATTGGAACCCTAGCCGGGTAAGAATCATCTTCATTTGCGCCGGGGTTGTGTTTTGAGCCTCATCCAGAATGATGAAGGCATTATTCAGAGTGCGCCCTCTCATATAAGCGATCGGCGCCACTTCGATTACCCCCCGTTCCATGAGATTGGGAATTTTTTCTGGGTCGATAAACTCAAATAGGGCATCGTAGAGCGGTCGCAGATAAGGGTTCACCTTTTGCTGTAAATCCCCTGGCAAAAAACCCAATTTTTCACCCGCTTCTACGGCAGGGCGAGTGAGAATCAAGCGTTCAAACTGATTGGCCAGTAAAGCTTGTACTCCCAGAACAGCAGCCAAAAAAGTCTTACCTGTTCCGGCTGGGCCAATGCAGAATGTGAGATCCTGAGTGCGAACGGCTTGAACATATTGCCGTTGTCGGAAGGTCTTGGCGCGAATCTCTTCTCCCCGGCGAGTGCGAGCCAGGACATCCTTTTGCAAGTCTTGAAGTTCTTCCTGGCGACGGGTATCGATCGCCTGTCGCGCCGTCAGAATATCCACACCTGTAATCGCCTTTCCCTGGCTCCAATAATCTGCCAGGGATTGAATCAGCCGCTGACTGAGATCAACCTGAGTATCAGTACCGGAGATCAGTAGCTCTTGTCCCCGTAAGACCAGCTTTGCCCCTGTTTGCTGGGACAACACTTTCAGGTTGCCTTCTCGTTCACCCGCTAGAGCGATCGCACTGTCAATGCTGGGTAATTGAATCGTTAAAGACTCTAGCATGCCAACCGCTTTGCCTCCTAACGGCGAGGTCGGGGCGCTCCCCTGGAAGGCCCGGAACGACGGGGAGATGGTTTTTCTCCGGATCCCCGATCAACACCATTGCCGTTGGCTATCGGTGGCCCTCCAAAAATATCAAAATGAATGGAGTAGCCAGATAGTCCAGCGATCGCTTCCAGCACTGTCCGAATCGCCTGGATATTGCGACCACCGCGACCAAATACCCGGCTCTTATCTGCATTTTCAAAAGCAATTCGCACCCAAATTTTTGGCCTGGTCTGGGAAACCTCGCAATCTAACCGCAACACATCGGTGGATTCCAAAAACGGTTTCACCAGAAAGCGAATCAGCGCTTCATAGTCTGGGGGAGCAGTTTGGGAAACAGGAGGAGCAACGGGATCAGGCATTGAGTTGTTCAAACACGTTAGCTTTTTGCAGGATGCTACGCACTGTATCAGTGGGTTGTGCGCCTTCTTTCAATCGCTTCACGATCGCAGGCACATCCAACCGTACTTCATCGGATCTGGGATTGTAGAAACCCAGTTCTTCCAGGGGGCGGCCATCCCGGCGAGAATTACTGTTCATCGCTACAATTCTGTAGCTGACTTCGCGTTTTTTACCAAATCGCTTCAATCGCAGTTTGATCATGCTGTTGTACGGGTTTTCCTGCTAAATAGGTAAGATACCCCAAGGGGCAATCAGAAACATTATCCAAATTCATGGATTATTCATCATATCACGAAGCAGGGAAGATCCAGTAACCTCTTTGCAGACCATTAAAGGGAACCAAATCCCTTTTTCTTTTTGTCCTTCTTCTTTTTCTTCGCGGGTGCGCCACTGCCAGGATAACCCCGCCAACCCGGTTGGGGACGACCGCCATAGGGATTGCCCATACCTTCCATTCCTGGCATTCCCATTCCTGGAAAACGGCCCTGGCCCAACATTTGCATCATGTTTCGCATCTGCTGGAATTTGCTCACCAGTTCACTGACATCGCTTTCCCGGTAGCCCGATCCTTTGGCAATGCGGCGACGGCGGCTGGGAGAACTGGCTAACAAATCCGGATTCTTTCGTTCTTCCAGGGTCATGGAGCCAATCATGGCTTCCGCTCGCTTAAGTTCAGTTTCGCCCTTTTGCAGTTGATCGGCACTGAGTTTGTTCATCCCTGGAATCAGCTTCATAATGCCGCCCAGGGAACCCATATTTTTCAGCAAACGGGTCTGTTTCAAGAAATCAGTGAAGTCGAACTTGGCCGAGAGGATTTTCTCCTGCATCTTTTCAGCTTCGGCAAAATCTACTTCTTCGCGGGCTTTTTCCACCAGGGTCAGCACATCCCCCATGCCCAGAATTCGGGAAGCCATGCGATCGGGATAGAAGGGTTGCAGCGCTTCTACCTTTTCACCCGTCCCAATAAATTTAATCGGCTGGCCAGAAATTTGCCGCACCGATAACGCTGCTCCACCACGAGTGTCCCCATCCATCTTGGTGAGAATCGCCCCGGTAATGCCAATCTCGTCATGGAAGGTGCGCGTCAAATTGGCGGCTTCCTGACCCGTCATCGCATCCACCACTAACAAAACTTCGTGGGGTTGAACCGCGTCTTTGATTTGAGCCAGTTCTGCCATCATATCTTCATCGATCTGCAGCCGACCAGCCGTGTCAATGATGACGGTATTAATACCTTCAGCTTTGGCTCTCTCAACTCCCTGACGCGCGATCTCAACCGGATTGGCATCACTGCCCATCTCAAACACCGGGACATCGATCTGTTTACCCAGGGTGATCAGCTGGTCGATCGCCGCAGGGCGATATACGTCTGTGGCCACTAACATAGTGCTGCGGTTTTCTTTCCGCAAATGTAAGGCCAATTTCGCACTAGCTGTGGTTTTCCCGGTTCCCTGTAAGCCCGCCATCAGGACGATCGTGGGAGCAGTTTCTGCTTCTGCCAGGGGAGCATTGGTTTCCCCCATCACCTGAACCAATTCGTTGTAGACAATTTCAATAAATTGCTGGTCAGGGCGAACTCCCGCAATGACTTCTGCACCCTGGGCATTGGCCTCTACCTGCGCCACAAAATCTTTGACAACCTGGAGGTTTACATCTGCTTCCAGTAAGGCCCGACGCACTTCTCGTACTGCATCTTTAATATTGGACTCCGAAATTTTGTCCTGACCCCGAAGCTTTTTCCAGGCGGATTCCAGACGTTCAGAGAGCGCTTCAAACATAGGTTATGCTCGTTCTTTGCCGTTAATTCAACCTCACCAAAGTCCAGAACTGTTGTTTCCCCTACAGGAAAAAATCGATTTCTAGCTGGACTTGGCTTAATACTCATTTACCAGATTAACGCTTGCAGGGACGATACCGTTCGGGATTTTGAATTTTACATGTGGCAGGAGATGTGACCCTGGCTCCTGAAGTTAAATGGTAAAAGAGTCAAGGAACACTAATACGAAATCGTCACTCGCTGTAAGTCCTATGCATACGTCTGAATCAGCCCCTTTGGCGGAATGTCACGATTGCCCCACAGCCGTTTCAAGGTTGTCGATAGACCAGAGTATCGCAGTATTCAGAGCGATTTACAAACCCTCGCGGCTCAATGTTCTGATCGAGCCACGGCTGAAACTCTTCAACTGTGGATGGAGCAATTGAGTTGGGTGCAAGCGTTTCATGAATCTAGCCAGATGCTGGTGGCCGCGATCGAACCAGGCAGTTTAAAAGTTCAGTATGCCAATCATGCCTTTTGTCGGCTGTTGGGGATTGAAGCTGGCAATTTGATGCATCCGACTGAACAAGGAGAGGATTTAAAGACCCTGCTATCGCGCTTACTTTCGGAAGCTAATTTCCTGGCCCTCCAGCAATTGTATCGACGGCATTTATTGCATTTAATTTTGCGTCAGTTTTACTCCCTCAATGTAAGCCGATTTCGGCTTCTGGAAGTTCCAGCTATGGTGACTCTTCCTAGTTCCCTAGCCGCCCCTCGTTACATCAAGTTCTGGTTGCGATCTGACCAACTGAACCTTCGTCGGATTAATAGTGAACTGGATGAGTTTGCTGACCTGAAACTGATGCAAAGGTCAGTGCAAGACCTGGAAGCCAGGCTCACGGATCCGGAGCAACTGAAGCAACTAGAGCAGCAGATTTGTTTGAACAATTACCAGATTCAGGGACAGTTGTTGCTGGAAGGACTGGATGTTACAGCGTGGGAACTGATCCGCCAGACTACCCAGTTGCTGATCGATCGCAACTCCATTCTCCGTCCTCAAAAATTCTGCCAGGTCAACCAGCAGTTACAATCCCTATTCCGCGCCCAAAATAGCTTCATCTTAACGATTGAAGGAGATCAGTTCCGGGTTTTCACCTTGTCTTCATCCTGCCTGGAAACCCACACTTACCCTATTACAACGCTCCAAGCCACTTGCTTGATGTCCTCGCTGCAAACTAATCAGGTAACCATTGTTTCTGATTTAGAGGCGAGCCAGAGAACAGAATTAGAACATCAGCTATGGCCGCAGGAGACACGATCGCTCCTGTTAATTCCATTAAGTTGTCCGGTGCCAATCACTGGAACCTCAGATTCCTTACCGTCCGACCTGACCCAAACCCTGGGATTGGTAGGAGTACTCAGCGATTGCCCCCATCACTTTGATGGTCTGGATTGTTCCCATGCGGAACAACTAATTCCGGCTCTGACTCGCGCCCTCACCTCCGCTCAACAGCAATTGGTGCAACAGCGTTTTATTACCAACATCCACCCCGCTGTGGAATGGCGGTTTTTGCAAGAAGCCGAGCGGCGCAGCCTGGGACTGCCCGCTGAACCGATCGTCTTTGACCGCGTTTACCCTCTATATGGAATTTCCGATATTCGCGGATCCTCAGAGGCACGCAACCGGGCAATTCAGGCAGACCTCCTGCAACAACTGCGCCTGGGACTGGCAGTAGTCGAAGCTGCCTGTCAGGGGAAAAAGAGTGCTTTAGCAGAACAAATTCGGCTAGACCTGTTGGAACGAATTCGCCGTTTGCAGGAAAAAATTACAGTTGAGGCTGAAGTTACCGAAACCCGTTACCTGAAAAACCATTTAGAAGTTTACTTTGATTATTTTGCTCAGTGTGGTGAGCAAGCAGTCGCGACGATCGCCGCCTACCAGCACGCCTGTGACAACGAACAGCAATGCTTTTATCAGGCACGGGCGGACTACGATCGCACCATTGGGCAAATCAATGCTCGCCTCAAAGAAACCTGGGAAGACTGGCAGCGGCGGATGCAAGAAATCACGCCCCATTACTGCGATGTCGAAGCTACAGATGGAATTGACCACATGATTTATGCGGGCCAATCCATTGATCTCAATTTCAGTAAATTTCGACTTCGCAGCCTACGCTATGAACAACTCCGGGCCATGTGCGCCTGTGCCCGTACTGCGCTCCAGCTTCAGCAGGAGTATGACACGACCCTGCAGGTGACCCATCTGGTTCTGGTGCAAGATTGCACTGTAGACATCTTCCATGATGAGACGACAGAAAAACTGTTTGATGTGCGGGGTACTCGCGATACCCGGTATGAAATTGTCAAAAAGCGAATTGATAAAGCGAGAGATGAAAAAACTCAAGCCCGCATCACTCAACCAGAAATGCTGACATTAGTGTATTCAACCTATGAGGAGTTAGAAGAGTATCGGCAGTACCTGCATTACCTGATGCGAGAAGGTTTAGTTGATAGCGAGATCGAACAGGGCACTGTAGAAGCCCTACAGGGAGTAACCGGATTGAAGTTCATGCGCGTCCGAGTTCTGCCAGATAGTTGACTCGGGGGCACAGGGGCATAGCATTCGCGGTTCGACCCTGGTAGAAGACGAAAATCTTACCCGAATGCTATGCCCGTATAGGGGTAATTTCTTGGGGCTAGCCTAAGCCTAACCAGGACAGCAGGCCCTGACCAGAGAAATACTCGATCGCTAGCGCTAGAGCAAAGCCAATCATGGCGGCACGACCATTCAGGCGTTCTGCGTATTCATTAAAACCAAACTTGGGTTCATTCAGCTTGGGGGTAACGGCGGGTTGCTGTTGAGTCATGAGATAAACCTCTTCGTGGGGTACTAAACAACGGGTTGAATAAACGTCAGGCGATCGCCTAACGTGTAACCTGAAAGCAACGATCTGTCACATTTCTTTACTTTCCTCTCTATTGTAGGAAGATTAAGCATTTCGTCAATGTTCTAAGAATTAAGAGTTTTCTCAAGCCAGTCAAAGAACTTTCAATACCCTTCTCATCTCCCCCATCTTTTTCCCTACTCCCTCACCCCACTCCCCTTATTTCCTCACATACGGCATTCCCCCTGTATAGTACGGAAATCTCCCTTCTAATTCCTGCTTTGGGGCACGCCCAACAGCGGTCAGAAGGGATAAATTAAAGGGTAAGAGATGTTTATAACTCTTAACAAAGGGTTAATACGCTCTCGGAAAAAGGGTCGAACCTGTAGAGTAGTATCGTCACACCTATAGGATTACACCTGTTAAAACGGTTTGGGTTAAAAGGTGTTTTATGCACAAAAAACTGACTTCCTACATCAAACCGCTGCTTAAGTCTCTGGTGGCGATCGCCCTGGCGTTGGGTCTAACCCTGGGTCATGCCAATGACGCTTTAGCAGCCGCGGGTGGCGGTCGAATTGGTGGCGGTTCCTTCCGGGCACCTGCCCCTCGTAGCTATTCTGCTCCCCGCACCTATGCCCCTCCCGGTGGTGGCTATTATCCCGGTGGCGGATACTACCCAGGTGGTGGCTTCGGATTTCCCTTTCTGGTACCGACCTTCTTCTTTGGAGGCGGTGGACTGTTTACGTTACTGATTTTCTTTGCGATCGCTACCTTCCTGTTCCAGAGCTTCCGCCGCATTGCTGGGGGAGACAGCCTGGACTATGACACTTCCGTCAACCCACAGGTTAGTGTGGAGCGGCTGCAAGTTGGCTTATTGGCCGGAGCACGGGAACTGCAAGAGGATCTGAATAAGCTGGCGTTAAAAGCTGACACCAGCTCTAGTGAAGGGTTAACGGAGGTACTGCAAGAAACCACCCTGGCTCTGCTGCGCCACCCCGAATATTGGACTCATGCCAGTGCCAGTGTTCATCAAGCCCGGTTAACCACCGCTGAAGCTGACTTTAATCGGTTGCTGCTAGCAGAACGCAGTAAATTCAGCCGGGAAACCCTCTCTAATGTGAATAACCAACTCAGACAAGCTCCCATAGATGCTTTGCTGGTTGGACAGGATGAAGAGGGTGACTTAGCTGCCAATGCTGAAGGCCCAGGAGAATACATTGTCGTGACAATTCTGGCTGCGGCTCAAGGCGAGTTGAAACTGCCCACGATTAATTCTGCAGAAGACCTGCGGCAAGCCTTAAGCAAACTGGGTAGTGTATCTAGCGATCGATTGCTGGCTCTGGAAGTTCTGTGGACTCCTCAATCTGAAAATGAAGTTCTTACCAAAGAGGATCTCCTCGTTGAATATCCTGGCCTGAGAATGATTTAAGCCTTGTCCAAAATCTAGAACTGGAGTTTTTCTGATTGTAAAACGACCATTCTCTCGCTGAACTTGGTTTAGCTCTAAACAGACTAATAGTTGAGCAAAAAAGGGGGCCGAGCCCCCTTTTGTCTTGGAAAATCACCTTGGCGACTGAAGTCGCGGCTATCCGAAGAAAGCCTGCCGACGCCGGTTACTGAAAACCTTGATTGTATTGGGCCTGCGCCAGCAAACTTTGTTAGCGTAGTCGCAGCTTTAACCGCCAGACACTGTTCCGTACACAATTGCTCATTGAGTTATTTACTTCAACTGCCCCGATCGCAGCACACTAACAATCAGCCAGAGTCCTAAAAAACTAGCGGAGAAGAACAGGGTGATGCTGACCCAGAATAGGCTGGATGTGCGATCGTTCGTCAAAATAAATGCAGCACCCATGATCATGGAACCGACGACAATACTGAAAGACAGTCGGTTAGCCGAATCATCCAGGCTACGACGTAAACCTTCCAGTTCTCGCAAACTGAGTTTCCATTGCAAGCTCTCTGAAGTCACACGCTCAAGCAACAATTCAATCTGGCGAGGAGATTGTAGGCCCAGGCTTTTCAGATCCAGTGCTGTTCTTAACAAAGCAGGCAGGGGAGCCTCACCGAGCAATTGCCGCTGAAACAGATCAGTCATTAAGGGCTTGATCTGATTTGGTAGATTGAACTCTGGATCCAGTGTGCGAGCTACTCCCTCCAGGTTAGCCAAAGTCTTGGCATACAGTCCCATATTTCCGGGAACTCGCAGGCCATTTTCTCGCGCCCGTTGCAGCACTTCATAAAACAATTGGCTGAAGTTGATCTGCGACAGACTGAGGCTATAGTACCGTCTTAACAGGCGATCGTACTCCGCTTCTAACCGGGCTAAATTAACGGGCTGTATGGATTCAGCTAACTGCAGAGTGAGTTGGGCACAGCGTTGTGCATCCAGGTTCACCATCGCCAACAGCATTTCCGTCAACACCTGCTGCGTCCGGGGATCCAGTCGGCCAATCATGCCGCAATCTAGTAAAGCGATTCGTCCGTCTTTGAGATAAAACAGGTTGCCAGGATGGGGATCAGCATGGAAGAAGCCATCGATATAAATCTGCTGAAAAAAAGCACGGATCAACAGGCTAACAATTGCCTGTTTTTCGGCCTTAACCCCAGTTCCTGCATCCCCCCCAGTAAAGTTGGCGGTTAACAGGGGTTCCCCATCCAGCCACTCCATCACCAGCAACTTTTCAGTTGTCAGATCCCAATAAATTTCGGGAATTACCAGCCGATCGGGTTTAAACCAGCGGCTTCCGGCTAGATTGCGTCGTAATTGATCTGTAGCTTCCGCTTCCCGAGAAAAGTCCAGTTCTCCCCGCAAAGCACCAGCAAACTCATTAGCCAGGGACTTTAAATCGTAGTACTGCCCTACCCGCGTTAGAGAAACTACATCTGCCAGACTGGTAATCAGGGAAATATCCTGTTCGATCGTGATTTCAATGCCCGGTCGCTGTACTTTCAGAGCCACTTCCCGACCATCAATCAAAGTTGCACGATGGGTTTGGGCGATCGATCCGGCAGCCACCGGTTGAGGATTGATCACTTTGAAAACGTCCTCCAGAGGACTATGAATTTGTTGCCGGATTACCACTTCTACTTCTTCCCAGGGGACAGGAGGTACCTCTGCCTGCAGTGCCGTGAGTTCGTTGATGTATTCAGCAGGGAGTAAATCCGGACGAGTGCTGAGTAACTGTCCCAACTTCACATACACTGGCCCCAGATCAATCAGAATGTTACGAAGCACGGCAGGAGGCGGCAATTTCGGTTCTTCTGCTTTCGCTCCACTCAACAGCCGTCGCATATAGCCCCACCCATTCCGGAGTACAACTTCGGCAATCTCTCGTTGGCGGGAACTGGTTTGAACAATGCGAAGAAACATGAGTTTAGGTTTAGAAAAATTAGGGAACTTTACCAGCTAACACCTAAACACTAGCAGTTAACGCTCCTTACGGGTTGGGGTTTGACTTTTTTACCCGATGACTCTGGCAGAATGGCCTGCCGTTATAGTAGCCGTAAAACTTCTAGTCGGGAAAACATGATTGGTGTTCAGTGCGGCTTATTTGAGTATTACGTCGATCAACTCTCGCAAGGAATGCAAGTCTGTCTGAATCAGATTGATAACCATCAACCCTCAATAGTGCAACAGATAGCCCAGCAATTTCAGGTGCGGGCGTTCTTGATGACGCCCCTGATCTACCAGGCCGAGTATCTAGGAGGAGTTTGTTTACAGCAGTGCGATCGCGATCGGGTATGGACTGAGGATGAAGTGGCGATGGTCAAGGCGGTAGCCGATCAGTGTGCGATCGCCCTTTACAATGCTCAAAGTTATGAACGGCTAGAAGCGATCGTGCATCAACGGACTCAGGATCTGGAACGAGAGAAACACTTGTCGGATGCAGCAAATCGGGCCAAAAGCGAATTTCTGGCCAATATGAGCCATGAACTGCGAACTCCTTTAACCAGTATTCTGGGATTTTCCAGTGTTTTGCTACAGCAGGTTCTTGGCCCTTTGAATGAAAAACAGGAACAATATCTCAAAAGTATTCATGCCAGCGGAGAACACTTACTGGAATTGATTAACGACCTGTTAGACCTGTCCAAAATTGAAGCAGGCCGAGAAGACTTGCAACTGGAACTGATCCAGATTCCAGAACTTTGTCGATCCAGCGTGGAATTTATTCGAGAACACGCAGAAAATAAGGGATTGCAGGTTTCTATCAACCTGTCTCCTGAGGTGGATACCTGTATCGGCGATCGGCGACGGCTCAGACAAATCCTGGTAAATCTATTGTCAAATGCCGTCAAATTTACTGAATCTGGTGCGATCGCTTTATCTGTTCAGCATGCAAACCAGCATGTGCAGTTCATCGTTAGTGATACTGGAATTGGCATTGCTGAAACCGATCTCAGCCTGCTCTTTCAGCCCTTTCAACAACTTGAAAGCGGACTCGATAGAAAATATGAAGGAACAGGGTTAGGACTGGCACTTGCACAAAAACTGGCACAACTCCATGAGGGAACGATCACCGTTACCTCTGAATTAGGAAAAGGCAGTTGTTTTACCCTTTCCTTACCTCATTCTTTAGCGAAGTCAGAACAAGTAACTGGTTCTCTAAGGTCAAGCTGAAGCAACTTCCCCTTCCGTTTCTTCACTCGGAGCCTCAAACTTGTATCCAACCCCACGCACAGTTTGAATTAGAGCTGGCTGACTGGTGTCAATTTCAATCTTCTTGCGAATCTGGCCAATATGAACATCAACCACCCGTTGATCACCTACATATTCGTAGTCCCACACTTCCTGGATCAACTCCGCCCGCCGCCAGACTCGGCCTGGGTTCTTGGCCAGAAAATATAACAGGTCGAACTCTAATGCCGTCAGGGGAATTAATTCTCCATTCAGCTTCACCTCTCGCCGGACTGGATCAATCACCAGCTTTTCAAACGTCAGGCATTGTTGTTCACCTGTTGTGACGGTGCGTTGCCGTTTGAGAATCGCCTGAACCCGGACTCCCAATTCCACCAAACTAAACGGCTTGGTAATATAGTCATCGGCTCCCTGGCTAAATCCGCGAATTTTGTCCGCTTCATCCGTCCGGCTTGTTAGCATCAATACAAAAACCCCAGTGCGACCTTGCATCTCTTGACAGAGGTTGTAACCGTTAGCATCTGGCAAATTAACATCCAAGATCACCAGATCGGGATTAAATTGCTCAAACATTGACATCGCACTCTTACCATCTTCAGCAGCCTCCATCTGGTAGTTCTGCCGGGTGAGAAAGCGAAAAATTAGGTTACGAATTGCAGGATCATCGTCAACTACGAGAATCTTGGCAGGTGCCATGGCCATAACCTTACATTTTTGAGGGCGAATAAAGTTTAGGTTTGGAGAAAAATCAGGTTGGCAACAGACATGAGCAATGGCCTAGCCCTAAGCCTGTGGTCTAGATGTGCATCACACATTCTAAGCCAATTGATGATGGCAAACTGAATTTAAATACGCTCACAACCGCTCAGAAGCAAAGCATTTGGCCTTGTCAGCTAAATCTAATTCGTCCTGATGTGCAAACTAGATAGTACATCCGCTAGTATGCCCTAGCTTTTTACAAGGTGCTCTAAACATTTCGGATTTTCCGGAAAAAGAGCAAGGGAAACACACTTTCTTAGTCAACATCTTCGCAAAGGAGAGATGAACACCAAATCCTCTGTGATGCTCAGAAGCCGTATTTGCCCCCTGATGATGTAAATCTCATCTATTGAATCATGCTTTAGGAGATTTTGACGAATTTCTGTAAATTACTTATGAACTTCAATCAGTGGCACGATCGACGCCATCCCTTTTGAAGATCCTCATTGGTAACTGTTATTGTTTTTCAGATAGGCTCTAATGTAAGGGGAGAGAAGGTGGAGTAACAGTATGAGTGAGCAAAACCCATACGACCAGCTTGGGGTTACAAAAGACTCAAGCTTTGATGAAATTCAGGCGGCTCGCAATCGCTTATGCGCCGAATTTAACGGTGACGCTGAGCAGGTTAAGAAAATTGAGGCCGCCTATGATGCGGTGCTGATGGATCGACTGCGAATGCGGCAAGAGGGCAAGATTAAAGTGCCAGAGGGAATTCGCTTTCCGGAACGAGTGGTTGAGCCATCTCCCAGCCCTGTTCAGATCGCAACCAGTCGCTCTCCACAATGGCTACAGCGATTGATCGATACCCCATCTCGCATGGATATTTTGCTGCCAGCGGGAATTTTTGTAGGATTAGCAGCTTTGGTCATCTTTGTACCCACGGCTGTACAGTTTAGCCTGATTGTAGGGGTTGGCTTAGCGTTCTATTTTCTCTACCGTAAGGAGCAAAAGCTAGGACGGGCTGTTCTCCTGGGGTTTGCGGGGTTGATCGTAGGTTTATTACTGGGTGGAGGATTGTTTAATTTACTGGAAAGCACTTGGGTCAGTACCCACATAACCATCGACACCTTTGCCAGTGCGGTGACATTCCTTGCTCTCTGGTTAATTAGCAGCTTTCTGCGCTAAATCAAAACTTCCCTGTGCTTTACATCTCTTCAACTGATTCCCTATGATACTCACGGCTAATAGGTTTGCTCAGATGACCATTTGTTGGTAGCTTTAGGGTTACTTTCATAACCGTTTGAGAACAGTAGTGGCAGGTCTACAAAATCATGGGAACGTCGATGAAGGGGTTAGATGCAACTCAGGTTGAGCAGTTGAGGCAAATCGTGGAGTATTTGTCTTATCAGCGTGAGCAAAAGAGCATCTCGCTGGAGAAAATAGCCAGCCAGACCTATATCCCTTTGAGGCTGCTGCAGGCGCTAGATTCGTTTAAACTTGAGCAACTTCCCGAACCTGTCTACATTCGTGGCTTCATCCGGCGTTATGCCGATACTTTAGGGTTAGATGGCATAGAAATTGCCGATGCTTTTCCGATTGAACCTGCTGTTCCACCTCCAACAGAGACTGATGAGCTTGGTGAGCTAGGTCAAGAAGCCCAACCGGCAAGTTACGGGCCTGCTAAATCCGCTACAAGGCCAGAATCACCCATGTTCTCTTCCCGCCCGTTGCTGCTAGCTGGGGTAGGAGCTGCAGTGCTAATTGGGGCGATCGCGCTGGGTATCTTCAGTGCCTTGAGACGACCTGCTACTCCTCCCCCTCCAATAGCCGCTTCTCAATCAGAGATCCCCGCAGCAACAGCTAAAAAACCTGCCCCCTCTAGTTCCAGTTCCTCAACTGAGACAGGAACCAGAACAACTGGCTTGGCAAAGGCCGAGGTTAGCCTGACTGATAGATCCTGGTTGCAGGTGATAGCCGATGGTAAAACGGCTTTTGAAGGCACTTTAGATCAGGGGGAACAACGAACCTGGCAGGCTCGGAAAGAACTGGTGATTACAGCAGGGAATGCTGGAGCCGTAGTTCTATCTTGCAATCAAGGGGATGCCACACCTCTGGGGAACGTTTGGGAAGTCGTTGAGATAACCTGCCCACCTGCTCAGAACACTAGCCAGACTGACACCCAAGACAAACTGGACTTGACGATCTCCGAATCCTTGTCTAACGTGAACCACAACATTTAAGGTGTGGGCCATGTTTCAGTTTTTCACGAAGACAAATTACCTACTGCGAGAAACCTTGCTGGGACTGCGACGGGGCGGATGGATGAATTGGGCGGCGGTCAGTACAGTAGCCGTATTACTCTTACTGTTTGGCATTAGTTTACAAGCCTCCTGGCAACTGGAGGGGTTGCTGCAACAGTTTGGTAGCCAGTTGGAAGTCTCAGTTTATCTTAGTACCGGGTTTCAGGCGAATGATTTGAAACCGATCGTGGCAGCAATGCCAGAAGTCGAAACCGTACAGGCCATTCCCAAAGAGGAAGCATGGGCTAATTTAGTGCAGGAATTGGGGCTATCTGAGATTAATGGAGCGACCAGGCAGTTAGAGGGCAATCCTCTGGTCGATGAGTTGAAAGTGAAAGCCCGATCTTCGGCAGGCGTTCCCGTTTTAGCAGAAAAACTGTCCCGAATTAAGGGGGTAGAAGATGTTCAGTACGTGGATGAAGCCGTTCAACGAGTCGCTCAACTTAATCGAGGCTTAAGCTGGATCAGTCTGCTGGTGATTGGACTACTGACCGCTACAGCGATCGCCGTGATTACCACCACCATTCGATTAATTGTCCTGGCCCGTCGCCGAGAAATTGAAGTGATGCAGTTGGTGGGAGCCAAAACAACCTGGATTTACTTACCCTTTATTCTGCAAGGAGTTTTTTTTGGATTAGCTGGGTCTGCGATCGCCTGGGCTTTCCTGCTGAGCTTACAGCAGTTTCTCAATCATCTCCTGGCCCAGCAGCCAGAATTCTTTCAGTTTCTTGCCAATGGGCTGCAACTGAATTCACTGCAGTTGTTTTTGCTACCTTTCATTTTGCTGACTTTTGGCAGTTCTGTCGGGGTTCTGGGCAGTCTATTTGCTGTCCGGCGGATTGCTCTCCGCTAAAACTGCTCACCGTTAAAACTACTCACTGTTGCGATGAGCAGATGCTGATTCAAAGTGCCAGTCACTAAGCAGTTCCACCACCCCATAAACCCAGAAGTTATCCCGCTTCCACTCCATCTACTATCCACCACTCACCCTCCACTCCACCTGATGCCCCTCAAGCCCTACAAGCTGGTTCCTATCCAGGAATGCGGTGAACCTCTGGTTGCAATTCCCTCTGATCCTTTTACCTTTATCCATCCCCATCCCTATGAAAGACTGGGGGCACCTTACGACGATAAATCTCCGTTCTACGTTAGACAGGGGGTGCTAGAGCGGTTGTTAAATGCTCAGTCTCAGCTACAGAAATCGCATCCGGGCTGGAAGATTCAAATTTTTGATGCTTACCGTCCATTGGCTGTGCAGCAATTTATGGTGGATCACACTTTTGCTGAGGTACTGCAACAAAAGAGATTAACAGAATCGGAATTAACAGAGCTAGAACGAGCCGCAATTCTGGAACTGGTCTATGAGTTTTGGGCATTACCCGATCCGGATCCCGCCAAACCACCTCCTCACAGTACAGGTGGAGCCGTGGATATCACCCTGGTAGACGCAACGGCACAGGTGGTGGATATGGGCTCACCGATTGACGAGTTATCACCTCGATCCTATCCCAATCATTTTGCTACCAGTAAAAATGCGCCAGAGCAGACCTATCATGCTCATCGAGAGTTATTAAATTGGGTAATGACTCAGGCGGGATTTCAACGACATCCAGGAGAGTGGTGGCATTTTTGCTATGGCGATCAGATGTGGGCCTGGTTGATGAATCAAGCTGATTCGACGTTTGCAGCGATCGCCTGTTACGGTCGCGTTGCCTGATCCATCAACACAGAATCTGGATGAACCTGTCTGTCTGCTTATTCTTCGATCTTGACGGACAGAATCCGATCTCCCTGACGAATTGTATTCACGACATTCATGTCAACGGTTTTGCCAAATACGGTATGCACTCCATCCAGGTGCCGCTGGGGAGAATGGCAGATGAAAAACTGGCTGCCTCCGGTATCTTTACCTGCATGGGCCATCGATAGGCTACCCGTTTCATGTTTATTGGCATTAATTTCGCACTTAATCCGATAACCAGGGCCGCCTGTACCAGGTATTCCAGATGCTCCCTCGCGAGTGTTGGGACATCCCCCTTGAATCATAAAGTTGGGAATCACTCGATGAAAGGCAAGGCCATCATAGAAGCCACTTTTTGCCAGTTCAACAAAATTCTTCACCGTATTGGGGGCATCCTGGTCAAACAGATCTAGATGGATCGTGCCCTTGTTAGTTTCCATAATGGCGCGAGTCATAACTACTCCTTGGAATCTTGAATTGGTTGTGTGCCCCGAAAGACTCCTTGATCCTACCAGGGTTAAATCCGGGGCGAGTCACGATCGCGCTCAAGAGTTCCCCACAATTTCAATCAATTTTATGGCTATATGGTAGTATAAAAATCAGGAGTAAGTGGCTAGCAGTTCCAATGAACCTGTCTTTCCTGATTCCTTTGACAATCTCCTTGATAGCGGCGTTCGTGCGATTACGCACGCAGGAAGAAATGACTGCCATTTTGTCTACGATCGTGGCGATCGGAGGCTTGCTCATCAGCTTTGTTTTAGCTCCCTGGATAGTACAAATCCTCATCTTGCTGGGTAGCCTGGGAGCCATGCGTTACTACTGCTATCGGCATTCCTGTCAGAACCGTCCCCGAACTCGGTAAGGCGCCACTCTACCGGACTACCTACGAAGACGGCTATTGCTGAGTTTCAGGGGTTGCAGTCCTGATTCCGTAACTTGAATGGGTTGGAAAGATTGAGCCACTTGTAAACCAGCCGATTTAATTGCCGTTTTGGGCTGTTGAGGGCTGAGTCGCCGTAAGCTGGCTACATTCACAACCCCTAGCATCGATTCTGCGATCGTTAGATGAGCCAGAGGTTTGCTAGTCGCTACCCGGAGTTGAGGAGGTTTAGCGGGTGTGGCCATCCAGGAATTAGCCGCCACCGATTCAACTGGTTTTTCGGTCAGGGAGGGTACGGGCTGGAAGGAAATAGCTTGTGGGGCTTCTGGTAGACCGGGCAGGGAAAGGAAGGCCGTCTGATCTGCCAATAAATTATCTACAAGGGGTGAAATCAGCCAACCAAACTCAGGAATGGCCGGAGGGAGGAGCGTAAAGGGGACTCGCACAGGGGCATGTTCATCCGCGAAAGAAGACAGCAGAGTGGAAGGAGACAACAGGCTGGAGAGAAGCGTACTACCCCCACTAAAATCCTCAAAATCAACACTGGGAGCATTCAAATCCAGTAGCCCTGATGCTGACAGATTAACCAGTTGCCCATTGAAGGCGAAGGGTTTAGGGGAAAGATTCTGGGCCAGCGCGATCGCCTGATGCAAAGCTGCCGCAGGATCCAGTGCGACCCATCCCTGATCTGTAAGCTGATGCACCTCAAAATGGAGATGCGGTCCAGTCGAATTTCCGGTGCTGCCCACCTGACCCAGCAGTTGTCCTTGCTTCAGGGTATCGCCAGCCTTCACAAACACCTGAGACATGTGAGCATAGAGCGTTTGCTGGTTGTTATGCCGCAAAATCACCGTCAGGCCGTAACCATCCATATAGCCCGCAGCCTCTACCACACCAGCCATAGCGGCAACAACCGGACTACCATAAGGCGCTCCAAAATCAGTACCTCGATGGAAACGAGGAGAACCATCAATAGGATGAATCCGCCAACCAAAGACCGAGGTAATGGGAGCGATAACTCCTAAAGGAAAGACCAACTTAAAGTTTCCTTTGCCCATTAATTTGCCAAACGGGAAGGAAACCCCGATCGGCATAGAGGGTAAAATTGCCTGAGTTGAGTATCCTCCGGCAGGGGCAGCATAACCAGCAGCAACCCCTGACCTATCTAATCCAACATCAGCTTGCAGACGAGCAGGCGCTCCCTTAGCTACCGTAGCTTTTCCTTTCTTGGCCTGAGCTTCAGCCATTCTTTTCAACAGCTTGGCTCGGACATCTGCAGGTAAGGTAATAAATTTTGTTGCCAGTTGTGCCTGCTCGATATCGCCCGCCTCTAAATATTTCGCAGCTTCTGTAGCGGCCTGTTGCTGCTGTTGTTCTTTTTGTTTGGCTTGAGCTTGATTTGTCAGTTTAATTAACGCTTGCTCAATCTCCTGCCGTCGCTGAGCTTTAGCTGCTTCGGGTGAGGAGCTAGATCCGGCTTCCGAAGTGGTGGGTTGACTGGGAGGAGTTGGCTCAGGCGCTGGACTGGATGTAGGGCTAGATGCCGGAGTTGTGCTGGGAGCTTCTACGGGGGCTGCATTGGAGAGAGGTTTCACAGGCAGATTCGGGGGCAGCAACTCCACGCTCAATCGGGGCGGGTGAAGGAGCCGCTTGAGGAGCCGCGATCGCTGCAGGCTGCACCTGAATATGGGCGGCGGGTTGGGGAGGAGCGGGCTGCTCAGTAAACAACGGAGGAACCTCCTAAGGACAACACAGTGATCTAACGTTAGGGGGATGCAATCAGGATTGAAATTGAACGGCAAACGTTTACAGAATACCCCGTTACGTCCCACCAATCCGCTCAGTTTTTGGCAAGAAATTGCAAAAGCACGGAAAAGTGTATGAGGAATAGGTGAAGTTCGGGCCAATTCCAGAGGAAGTATCTAACGGGTCTCAAGCCAATGCCCCAACAGATACCGCAAATATACGGTTGTTTACCCCTTCTATAAAACTTGTGGTTCAGTCATCAGTACCTGTGCGCTCGCCACCGTTTCCACTACCATTAATGGTAAAATTTACTATAATTAAGATGGCGCATTTTCCTCTAATTCGCTATGACAACCCAAACGCTACTGCCAATTCCCCAGCATTTCGATCCGCAGCGGGTGGGAGAAGTGTGGCGAGTTCCCTATCAGGAGAGAGCCGCAGAAGCTGCTGCCTGGGCTAAACGATATGGCATGCAACCGGCCGCGGGCGATCACAGACGAACTTGTTTGTTAGCCGTAGATGTGCAAAATACCTTTTGTATTCCAGGCTTTGAACTGTTCGTGGGTGGCCAGTCGGGAATGGGAGCGGTAGAAGATAACATTCGCCTGTGCCAGTTCATCTACCGTAATTTAGGCTCAATTACCGAAATTGTGCCGACCCTGGATACTCACACAGCGATGCAGATTTTTCATCCCATCTTTTGGGTGGATCAAAACGGTGAGCATCCTGTTCCCGCCGCCACCATGATTCATCTGGAAGACGTTGAACAGGGTCGTTGGCAAGTGAATCCAGCGATCGCGGCCAGTCTCATGCAGGGCGACTATCCAGCTTTACAGCGCTATACCTTGCACTACACACGCAAACTGACTGAGGCAGGCAAGTATCCACTGACCATCTGGCCCTACCATTCGATGTTAGGCGGCATTGGGCATGCGCTGGTGTCGGCAGTAGAGGAAGCCATCTTTTTTCACTGCATCGCTCGCAGTAGCCAGCCCCGCTTTGAACTGAAAGGGAATAATCTTCTGACCGAAAACTATTCTGTGTTACGGCCTGAAGTTCTGGAAGACAGTCAGGGACGGGCGATCGCTCAGAAAAATTCAGCCTTAATTGATCGATTACTGGCCTTTGATGCCGTAATTGTGGCAGGTCAGGCCAAGAGTCATTGTGTGGCATGGACGATCGCTGATCTGCTCACCGAAATTCAAGCGGTGGATCCCTCCCTGGCTGAAAAAGTGTACTTGCTAGAAGATTGCACCTCTCCCGTCGTGGTTCCTGGTGTCGTGGACTTTACCAGTCAGGCGGATGCAGCTTTCCAGGGGTTTGCTGAGGCCGGGATGCATCGTGTTCAATCTACCGAGGCGATCGCTGACTGGCAGAGTCTTAGCCAGAGCGTAACTAAAGACAAATAACCATAACCAATACAAAGGGCAGCGCTTAGTCCTGCTCAAACACCTTTCCCAGAGCCAGGGGTGGCGTGCTGTGAACCGCCTGGGACATAAACCGACTGAGTGCTGGAGGAAGCAGCTTAAAGAGTCGCTCCAACCATTCGCTGGAAGTGAGTACCAGAAATAAAATCATTAATACAAAAGGCGCGACCGTAAAGACCTGGGTAGGAACATCAGGAATAGAACTTTGAGCAACACTGGCCAGCGACTGCAAAATTCCAAATAAATAGCAACTTAAAGCCACT
>NZ_JBRAGO010000039.1:0-14895 GCF_052746595.1 Leptodesmis sp. | reverse complement strand
TTTGCAGTGAGTAGGATAGGCAAAGTCTAGCGTGCCCATTCGGATCAGCCAGAATTACGGGATGGGTACGGTGCTTCCCTTTGCCCATCCTAGGTTTTCTCCATTTACCATCCACTACTCACTCTCTCCTTCTACCCAATCCAAAATCCCAAATTCTTCTTATTTGGACAAAAACTCTACTTTGGGCAACAGGGGATCTTGAACAATGCCAACACCATCGAAGTTCCAGCGTTTCAGCAGAGTTTCAAGTTGGTTTCCCGAAATGGAGTCGATGGCAAAGCGATCGGCCACTTTCCTGGCATGAGTATTCAAGTAGCTGAGAGCATCATAATGTTCCCGAAACATCAAGAGATAACCCTGCTTTGGAGGTGGGTCTTCGTCCCCCCTGGCACGCGGATGAGCCACCAGATACTGCCCATCCGCTTTAGAACGCACCAGATAGTAAATTTGCGAATACATTCATCGTTCCTACCCATCACTTCCCAGCTTAATCCGGGGATCAACCACCTTTAGTAACAGGTCGGCTAATAAGTTGCCGACAATCAGCATCGTGGCTCCCATCATCAGACTGGCCATCACCAGGTATATATCCTGGGCCAACAGCGCCTGGTAGATCAGGCGTCCCAGACCGGGCCAGTTAAAGAAATACTCTGTGATAAAGGCACCACTGAGCAGAGCGGCAAACTCAAATCCCAGCAGGGTAATCAAGGGGTTGACGGCATTTCGCAGAGCGTGAACGTAAATCACCCGGTTTTCCGGTAAGCCTTTGGCACGGGCGGTTTGAATGTAATCCTGTCGTAGCACGTCAAGCAACTGACCGCGAGTGATCCGTTGCAGTCCCGCAAAGCTGGTAATACTGAGGGCGATCGTCGGCAGGATCATATGCCAGCCAATATTGAGAGTTTTGCCCAGCGGTGTAAGTTCATTGAAATCAATGCTGGTCATGTCCCCCACCGGAAATAGGGGAGCCGTATTCTGAGCAAAGATCAGCAGCAGCAAGGCAGCGATGAAACTGGGAAAGCCCTGTCCGATGTAGCTGATTACCCGCAAGATGCGATCGCTCCAGCGGTTCTGATTCACGGCTCCAATAATGCCCATTGGCACGGCAACTGCCCAGGTAACAATCAACGAAGAAAGCGCTAGCAATAGCGTGGCAGGAACACGCTCCCAGAGTAAGGAAGCGACCGATCGGCTATAGACAAAACTGGTGCCAAAATTGCCATACCTCACCACCTGCCACAGCCACTGGAAATACTGCACATACCAAGGCTTATCCAGGCCAAACTGCTGCTTCAACTGTTCAATGCGTTCGGGGGAAATTTTAGGATTTTCTTTGAGCGTACTCAAATAATTCCCTGGAGCCAGTTGAATCAGCAGGAAGCAAAGAATCGAGGCCAGCAACAGGGTAATCAGTCCCTGTAAAACCCGCTTCACGATGTAAGCAAATGTATCGCTACCCAGAAAGGCAACGAAGCGATCCCAACTGGAGACAAACCAACTCTGACCGGAGGTACTCATCTCTTTGCCATTAGTAATTGGTTTCCAGTGTAATCCCTAATCTCCCGTATATTGCACCAGGGAAACGATCGGTACAGCCGGTAATAAATCTCGACCTTTTAGATCTACCAGTTCAATCACAAAAGCACAGCCGACTAACGTTCCCCCAGCCTGCTGAATCAACTGAGCCGTAGCGGCTGCCGTTCCCCCAGTGGCAATCAAATCGTCCACCATCAGTACTTTGGAACCGGGTGGGTAGAGAGCATCCTGGTGTACCTCTAACTTATCGGTGCCGTATTCCAATTCATACTCAATGGAATGAACCGCAGCAGGCAGTTTGCCCGGTTTGCGGACAGGAATAAAGCCCGCACCCAGCTTACAGGCAAGAGCCGTGCCAAAAATGAATCCCCTTGACTCCATACCAGCGATGAAATCTGGTTCCAAATCTTCACATTTCTCCGCCAGTAGATCAATGGAGTAGGACAGCCCCTTGGCATCCCGGAGCAAAGTTGTAATGTCTTTAAAGGAAATGCCGGGTTTAGGGAAGTCGGGAATTTCGCGAATCAGAGACTTGATATCCATATAGTGAGGTGTCCAGGAATAGGGTTACATACGCACCAGTCGGTTTATACCAGATCTTGTACCCTATTGCGGTATGTCAGGAGCGAACCACTCAAATGTTGATGCTGTTGGGAATGCGGGAGGGCAGCAGGTAAGGATAGGCGACTCCACTTTTAGCAACACGATGCTGGTTGCGGGTGTTGATTTCTTGCTCGATCGCTGCTAAATCCGCCTGAAATTGAGATAAAACAGCACGATCGTCCACATCATGAAACTGGATCAGATCAGGACTACCCAATTTCCCCCAACGAATGCCACTTAAGGCAAAGGTAAGTTCCATTTGTCTGAGGTCTTGCTCTTTGGGAGGCAGTAGCTGTTTTAAGGAGGTGCAATTTCCCGGTTGGCAGTAGGCAGCAAAGGGAGCATTGGGGTATATCCCATGTAATCGAACTGGCTGAAGTTAACGGCTGCGTGTTGAGGGCCGCAGGTGAAGATGATTTGGGTGGCAATCTCAATCAGTTGTTGCAGGCTAGATAATTGTGCTGGAAATCCGGGGACACGGGGAACGTTGGGAAGCTGGGTCGGTTGGAGTCCCATTTCTGTCAACACAGATTCCGGGAGCCAGGATGGAGCCTGGGGAAACTCGGAGCGAGGACGGGAAGCCAGGGGTTCACCCAGTTCAGCAGCCCAAGCTTGCAGGTAAGGATCCTGCTGAATGGCCACATCGTCTGCGTAATGGCGTTGCAGATAGCGAGTCACATAGCGGGCGATCGCCTCCCACAGCAACAAGGCATTATCCCGATACGGAAAATCTGGCAGGAACTCAGCCCCCACTCCCTGACGTTGAATCAGTTTGGGCAGAGCGTGATCGCTAAAGGAACGTTCTCGATAGGCCCGATTAATCAATTCTAGGGAGGTTTCGCGGGTGGGAGCCATCAACTGATCAATGGCTGCCCCTTCACTGAGCAGTACGGTATTGCCACGGGTGTTGATTGCCAGCAGAAATTGGAAGTGAGGACGGAGTAACCGATATAGCAGATGATTGATGGGCAACTGACGCGGTGTGGCGATCGCGAAGGCCTCCATCGCCAGGTGGGTATCGCACAGGTGAGTAATTAACTCGTGATAGGTCACGTCTGCTACCTGCACAAACAGCTTGGCCTGCATCCAGCGATCGGCTGAGCCATCATTCGTCCCTGGTGTGGCTATATTCCCTGGTTCCAGTTGAATTAAAACTGTTCATCGGGAGGCAAGTCCAGATTCAGCCACCCTGACTGAAACAGCTCAAAATCAACCAGTTGAGTCGTCAAGTAACTCCAGGCATCATCTAGCTGCTTCAACCCTCGATTCATCTGTTGCAGTAACAAATCCCAGGGTTGAGACAATTTCCCCTGGTCTGACCAACTCCGTCCGAACCTGGTGAACAGATACCGCAACAGACCATCTTCGCCACTGTAGGGAAAAATCCGGGCTGGCCCCATAGTGTATAAAGCGGTTGGGTCGTACCGATATTGGCCTTGCTGTTTTTGGGGAGGAGTGTGAAAAGCTATAGATAACCTTTTTGGGTAGAACGCTATGCCAACAAAATGCACCAGCAGCAGCGCAATTTATATCTACCTGATCTTCAAAGGGCTATCAGGGATTTCCCGATTTCTCCACCCGAACAACTTGATTCAGGATCCCGAAGCCGCTTCGTCCTTAGGCGTATGAGAAGACTCAGCCTGACTGGTACTGGTATTGGCCTGCGATCGCTGCTCTCGTTTTTTCTTCTCTGCTTGCAGGATGTCGCTCATCACTGCCTGAGCTTGGCTCATCTTTTCCAGGTTACTGCGGTACAGTTCCAAATCCTTTTGGACCTTATCTTGAGGTAAGTGCAATACAGCACAAACCTGCTTCAGCAATTCCTCGCGCTGAGCCTCGTTGTTCACCGCGGCTGGATCTGCCAGTTCAAACAAGCTAAATAAACCAATGGCAAATAAGCGGCTGTATTTAAACTTGGGGTTATTAGCGATCGCCTTAATTCGCTCCTGCAAGTCATCCCCATAAGGAGTTGCAGCCGCCTGTTCAAACCAGGTCACTAAGTCCTTAACAGATTTCTGGCTGGCAAAGGTCCGCATCCGTTCTGCATCTTGACGGTAAAGGTTGGGGTCATCTTGCAGCGCTTTACACAACGCATCAAAGATGGAAGGCTTGTCTGCCTCTGGGCGATAACCCTGCATGAATCGGTCAAAGGAGGTGACAACACCCAGCGCATAGATTGGATCGTAGCGATAATCCATATTCACGGCGAGTAGGTGCATCTCAACCATTAACTCCTCCACCACCCGACGGTAAATGGAGTTGATGGGGCGAGTGTAGAGGGTGTAAAAGGCTCGCTTGGTATCAGAAACAGTGCGGACGTTGTTCACAGTAGAATTTGGAAGGTTCATCTCTCCTCCATTCTCGCGCTTGACGGTAAGTTTGCCAAGTTTTGTATCGTTGCAAGGGATCAGAATGAGGAAGATTTGGGCCTTCCGATGAGAATACGTTTGACCCCTTGATGACCGGATGACTATTTCTCCTAATTTACGGACGCTGGCTCACTACCTCGCAGGTGAATTTGATAACCGGGAGCAGGCGATCACAGAACCTGCCTGGTTTGTCCATCTGCGGCTCTGGCATCGTCCGCTCTCGCTATTCTCCGATGACAGTCTGACGTTGTTTGCAGAGCAGGCCAGCGTCGTGAATTTAGCTCACCCCTACCGTCAGCGATTACTGCGATTACAAGCTGACTCAACTGAACCTGAAGCACTTCAGGTGCAATATTACAGTTTTAAGGATCCAGAAGCCGTAGCTGGAGCAGGACAACAACCAGAACTACTGAAAACAATCACCCTGGAACAAATTGAACTGCTACCAGGGTGCATTCTCAAAGTCATCGGTCAAAATCAGGTGGACAATAGTCCTGGTTCAACAGTGTCTCACCGCTTTATTGCCTCACCCCTACCCGATACCCAGTGTAGTTTTATCTATCAGGGTGAGACACGCTATGTATCTCTTGGCTTTGAGGTCAGTGCTACTGAATTCCTCAGCTACGATAAGGGCATCGATCTGGTAACGGGAAAAGCTTTGTGGGGCGCCATTTTGGGGCCTTATCGCTATACCAAACGGGAAAACTATAGTTATGAGTTCTGAATCATGAATACAACTGAACTCAGGCGAATTCACCCCTAACAGTTCCCAGTCTTAGCTGGCAATTCCCCGTGGAACCCCTTCTAACGCTTCGTCTTCCGTATCAAAAATTTCAAACACGGAATCCATCATGGTCACTTCAAAGACTAAGCGGGCTTCTGGATGAACGTTGCAAATCCGGAAACTACCTCTCACCTTATCTGCATCTCGCATTCCGGCCACTAGAGAAGTCAGCCCAGAGCTATCAATAAAGTTGACTTGCCCCAGGTTAACCACTACATGGCGGCTATGCTTGGAAATACACTCTTGCAGTTTGAGCCGGAACTGCCATGCTGTGGTGATATCTAAACGTCCAGTCGGAGTTAAGACAATGACAGAAGCCCCATTCTGGAGTGTATGAGTTTTCTGCTCCATGTGAATTGATTTCTGTTCCATAGAAATTACCTGCCCTCTCCTAAACGCCAGCACACTTGGGATGACACCGAAACGAAATTTGTTGCGAACTTTAGTCAGACAAGTTCAGTACTGTTATCAACCTGGATGGGAGACAACAGTACGTGAAGTAGCCGTTCAAAGTTCTAGCGATTGTGGTTTAAAAAGCCTTGCTTGTGAAAGCTTCAGGCTACAGTTGAGTTTAGTTTCGACACAAATTTGAGAAATTCCAACAAAATCTTTAGAGATTTATTTCCGCTTCACACCAGCCTGACTGAAAACATGGCAAAAGTTAGAGGGCAGAGGGAAAAGGCTGTATTCCTACCTTCTACCCCCTGCCCTCTGCGAGAGGTTGATGGATTCTCACCCCAACGGTTAGGGCAAGTTCAACCAATTTTGTGGCTTCAAGTAAGTTGTATACAATTCAGCTTCTGGCGTACCGCTCTCAGGTTCATAGCCATATTCCCAGCGCACCAGAGGAGGCAGAGACATCAGGATGGACTCGGTGCGGCCGTTGGTTTGCAGACCGAAAATCGTACCTCGATCATAGACCAGATTGAACTCTACATACCGTCCCCGCCGATAGAGTTGGAAGTTCCGTTCTCGATCGCTATACTCAGCATGTTTCCGGCGTTCAGCAATTGGGACGTAGGCAGGTAAGAACGCATTACCACAATCTTTCACAAAAGCAAATAAATCTTCCCAAGTGCGACCCTCCACAGGCCCAACGGCTTTACTGTACTGAGCCGCTGGAGTCTCGCTTTGTGAATTGGGATAAGCAACGGGATAAAGATTACCCTGGCTGTCCTGGTAGTCAAAGAACAGACCACCAACCCCACGGGTTTCTTGACGGTGTTTGAGGTAGAAGTATTCGTCACACCAGAGCTTGAATGCCTTGTAATAGTAGGGATGATGGGCATCACAGACTTGTTTGAGCGTCTGGTGAAAGTGAATCACATCTTCTCGGAAGGGATAGTAGGGAGTCAGGTCGATGCCACCCCCGAACCACCAGACCGGGCCAGCTTCAAAATAGCGATAGTTAAGGTGGACGGTGGGAATGTAAGGATTGCGGGGATGCAACACCATGGAGGTTCCGGTTGCATAAAACCCGTGGCCCGCCGCCTCCGGACGCTGAACCAGAATTGAGGGTGGCAGGTCTTTCCCCCAGACCTCGGAAAAGTTTACCCCTCCCTGCTCAAACACACCGCCATCCCGGATCACCCGCGATCGTCCGCCGCCACCTTCCTCCCGTTCCCAACTGTCTTCCCGGAATTGGCTGACTCCATCGAGTTTTTCTAACCCCTGACAAATTTGATCCTGCAGGTCACGCAAAAACTGGCTCACCCGATCGCGTGAATCGCTGGGTGGAAGGGTGTTGCTGGAAGTAGCTGGTTCAGAAGTGGAAAACGCCGTCATACTAAACAGATCCTGTGAAAAATCAATTAGCCATCTGCGCGGAGCAAGTGAATTGCAGGCAGCAACCTCTGAGACTAACGAAAAGCAGAGGATTATGCATACCTGACTTTACCAATCTCACATAGTTAGTCACCGCAATAGTTGAAGAAATGTTTAGAGGATGTTTGAGAAGGCGCGATCGCCCTGCGTAAGGGTATGGTATACAACCAGGAATCCCTTGAAAACACCGCAAACCTGTCACCCAAATGCTACGCCCTTACAGATCCAGGGTATGAACCGAAGCTTTTAAAGCACCTTCTTAGAAAAAGACTTGAAGGAATATCCGACAGACGGAGCGCTTAAGTCTTTGCCTTTTGCCCTCAGTCGCTCCAGCAAGGTATTTTATTTGCGATCGTAAAACTACTCTGTGAGAGGATGTTGTGAGTGCCATGTCTGCATAGAATAGAAGTTTCCCTTCTGACTTGGCGAGGTGAGCCTATGGCACCGTTTAAAGGGTCATCCAAATACAATCGTTCGGAAAGCCCTGCTCAAAGCTCTTTAGTCAGAACCTATGAGGTCATCAGTACGGCATCGGTGGACGATCTGTGGAGGACGATCACAGATTTAACGGATGTATCGTGGCACCCCATTCTTTCCAGTACTAATGTCCCAAATGGATTGGTTGTTAAGCCAGGACTGATCTATCAAGCCTTCACCCGCCTGATTCCGATTCCAGTACGGATTTTTGTTGAGCGTGTCCGTCCCAAAGAGTTATTGAGTGTTCGCATCCTGGTCATGCCCGGTTTAGAAGAACAGGTCACTTATCAGGTGCAATCGACCTTATGTGGAGCCTGTGTGTCTTATTCTGTAACCTTGCGCGGCTGGTTGTCTCCTTTGTTTTGGTCACTCATCCGTCCCTGTGCCGCACGAGTCGCTTCTCAACTGGTACAGTGTGCTGAGCAAGCCGCTCGTCAGGCTGTATCTGGAAACTCAATGAAACCGGTAAAACGCGGTTGTTGGGATTTCTAAGGAGTGTCAGCAGGCTTTAAAATCAATATGCCTAATCCAGAGTGGAAACATGCTTGATACTCTCAGTACCGATTCTGTTCTCCAAGTCCTCAAACCGGTCCAGGATCCTGAACTTCGCAAAAGTTTGGTGGAATTAAACATGATCCGCAATGTGGCGATCGCAGACGGGAAAGTCAGTTTTACGCTTGTCCTGACCACTCCGGCCTGTCCCCTGCGTCAGTTCATTGTGGAAGATTGCGAACGGGCGATCAAAACCCTACCAGGGGTGACAGAGGTTGAAGTGGAAGTCACGGCTGAAACTCCTCAGCAGAAATCGTTACCCGATCGCCAGGGAATTGCTGGTGTCAAAAATATTCTGGCCGTTTCCAGTGGTAAAGGGGGCGTTGGCAAAAGTACCGTTGCCGTCAATGTGGCTGTCGCGCTGGCTCAATCTGGAGCCAAAGTGGGACTGATTGATGCCGACATCTATGGCCCCAACGCGCCCACTATGTTGGGCCTGGAAGGAGCCAGTGTGATGGTGCAGCAGGGTGCCCAGGGAGAAATTCTGGAACCAGCCTTCAATCACGGCGTGAAGCTGGTTTCAATGGGATTTTTAATTAACAAGGATCAACCCGTGATCTGGCGTGGCCCAATGTTGAATGGGGTAATTCGTCAGTTCCTTTATCAGGTGCAATGGGGCGACCTGGATTATCTAATTGTGGATATGCCGCCGGGAACGGGGGATGCTCAACTGACGATGGCTCAAGCCGTGCCCATGGCGGGAGCCGTAATTGTCACCACTCCCCAGAATGTGGCGTTATTAGATGCCCGGCGCGGGTTGAAGATGTTCCAGCAATTGGGCGTTCCAGTATTGGGCATTGTGGAAAATATGAGCTACTTCATTCCACCAGATATGCCGGAGAAGCAGTATGACATTTTTGGCTCAGCAGGGGGCGAAAAAACAGCCCAGGAACTGCAGGTACCGCTGCTAGGTTGTGTACCGCTGGAAATTCCCTTACGAGAAGGGGGCGATCGCGGGTTGCCGATCGTCCTCTCCGATCCTGATTCCGCTTCAGCCAAGGCTCTGGTGGCGATAGCCCAGCAAATCGCTGCCAGGGTTTCCGTTGCTGCCCTAACATAGTAGAAACGTTCCGCCGGAACGTCTCTACAAACAATTGCTTCTGGTTTCGTCTCCTTCTTTCCCATGCTGCAAAAATCCCTCATTCCCCAGATCCGCTGGAAGTTCCTGCTGCAAAGCTGGCAGAACGTAGACTGGTGGCTCTTTGTCCTGCCCGTTGGCTTGACAATTCTGGGGGCAACCATGATTCATAGCGTGGAAATCAACCAGGAAGGAGCCAACTGGTCATTCCAACATCTACTTACCGGGGGAATTGGGCTGACTTTCGCGCTGGCGATCGCTCGCTGGCGCTACGAACAACTGCTGCAATGGCACTGGATTATTTACGGTGCCACAATTGTGCTGCTACTGGCCGTGAAATTTTTTGGTACGGAAGGATTAGGGGCACAGCGCTGGATTACGATTCTGGGGTTCAACTTACAGCCCTCTGAATTTGCCAAATTAGGAGCAATTATCACGATCGCGGCTCTGCTCAGCGAGCGACCAGCTGCTACCATTCCATCGGCCCTGCGAGTCATGGCCGTGGTGGCCGTTCCGTGGACGCTGGTGTTTCTGGAACCGAATTTGGGCACCTCTCTAGTTTTTGGTGTGATCACAATGGGGATGCTCTACTGGGGTAACGCCAATCCTGGTTGGTTACTCCTCCTCCTGTCCCCTTTTATTTCGGCGATTTTGTTTAATGCCTTTCTGCCGGTCTGGTTTGTCTGGATTGCGATTGTCGGTGTTGTGGCTTGGCGATCTCTGCCCTGGTATCGTCTGGGTACATTAGCGACGGTGGTGATCAATCTGGTGTCGGGTGGATTGGGCCACATCCTTTGGGAAGTGCTGAAGGATTATCAGAAGAAACGACTGATTATCTTTCTCAATCCCGACCAGGATCCGCTGGGAGGTGGCTATCACCTGATCCAGTCCCGAATTGCGATCGGGGCTGGGCAACTGTGGGGGCGGGGTCTGCACCAGGGCACCCAGACCCAACTCAATTTCATTCCGGAACAGCACACCGACTTTATCTTTGCAGCAATTGGCGAAGAATTAGGATTTGTGGGCTGTATGCTCGTTTTAGCCGCTTTCTGGCTGATCTGTTTGCGACTGGTGATTATTGCTCAAAACGCGAAAGATAACTTTGGCTCCCTGCTGGCGATCGGTGTATTTTCCATGATCGTATTTCAGGTGAGCGTTAACATCGGAATGACGATCGGCCTGTCTCCCGTCACTGGTATTCCCTTACCCTGGCTCAGTTACGGTAAGTCAGCCTTGTTGATGAACTTTCTGGCGATCGGCGTGGTTGAATCTGTCGCCAACTTCCGCCAGCGCCTCAAGTTTTAGCATGAAAATCATCACCCCTAGTCTATTCCCGGTCTTTAAATGACTGATGACCGGAGACTCTCCCTCTACCCGTATAATCGCTAAGTGGACACCCAAGGATAAGACACTATGATTCTCCCAGGTTCAGCCGTTAAAGTCATCAATCCCCAGGATACCTACTACCAGTTTCAGGGGCTGGTGCAGCGTATTTCAGATGGCAAAGTTGCTGTGCTATTTGAAGGTGGCAACTGGGATAAGCTAGTCACCTTCCGCCTTGCAGAACTGCAAGAAGTTGACACATCTGCCGGCAAGAAAAAAGGCAAATAGTTCAGTTATGAATGAAAGTAACTCAAACCTTAAAACTGAGAACTCATAACTGCTTATGCGTCTTCCTTTGCCTCGCCCTGCTGCTGGAAATCGGCACCCCAAGCATATCGCAGAAGTAATTGAAACCTCCACAGCAGAATTTCTGGCACAGTGCTTGGAACCAGATGATCTGACATTTCCAGTCATGCCAGCTTTCGGCAGTTGGGTGAAAGCGATCGAAGAAGAGGCAGGCAATCTCGTCTATGCCGTGGTGTATTACGCTTCCACCAGCCCGATCGATTCTGTCCACCGGGCCAGAGCACTAGGGCTATCGCTGCAGGAATTACGGGAGCAGCAACCCCAGATTTTTGCCATGTTGAAGACAGAGTTCCGGGCCGCGATTGTCGGATTCCAGCCTCATGACCCGATCGCAGATGCTCCCCTGTTGCATCAAACTCCTTTTTATCAACATCTTCCCCCCCGTCCGCCACAACTTCATCAGGCGGTTTATGAGTGTGATGCAGTGGAAGTGATTCAGTTCACAGAAAAGCTCGATTTTTTGCGGACTCTGTTACAGATGAACGATGTGCCTGTTGATGCTTTGGTCGCAGCCACCATTCGGGAGATCTATCAATTGCGAAAGGCCGATCGGGAGTGGCTGGTGCAGGCGGGCAGAACCCTGAGTTTATATCTGAAGGATGATTACGATCGCCTCCGTACCATCCTCGGCCAGATTCATCTCTAGCGACAGATTCCTCAAGCTGGAAAGCACGGTTTTCTCACAGTTTTTAGATAGTAGATCCATCTCAGACACCACCTTAGCTACGGACTGCTGCGCTCTTACGGAGGCACTATCTTTGCCAGAAATTGCCTAAGATCGAAGAGTACTCATTTACTGCAAGTCTATTGTGGAGTCGGCACAAGTTCTGCCCTTGGTCAAAGACCCCGATCGCCTGGAGGCTCGCCTGAAAGAAATTCCTGCTGAACCAGGAGTTTATTACATGCGGGATGCCGCCGATCACGTTCTTTATATCGGCAAATCTAAAAAGTTGCGATCGCGCGTTCGTTCCTACTTTCGGGATGAGCACCACCATAGTCCTCGCATTGCCATGATGGTGCGGCAGGTGGTGGATATCGAATTCATCGTTACAGACACCGAAGCCGAAGCCCTGGCGCTGGAAGCCAACCTGATTAAGCAGCACCAACCCTACTACAACGTGCTGCTAAAGGACGACAAAAAATATCCCTGGCTATGCATCACCTGGTCTGAACCCTATCCCCGCATCTTTATTACTCGCAAGCGGCATGGGGGAAAGAAAGCCGATCGCTTTTATGGCCCCTATGTGGATGTTGGCCTATTACGCCGTACCCTGCATCTGGTGAAACGCATTTTTCCCTTGCGACAACGGCCCCAACCCCTGTTTAAGGATCGTCCCTGCTTGAATTATGATATTGGGCGCTGTCCAGGAGTCTGTCAGCAACTCATTGCCTCTGAGGATTACCACAAAATTGTGCGGAAAGTGGCGATGGTGTTTCAGGGCCGCACAGAGGAGTTGGTGAACATCCTGACGCAACAGATGGAACAGGCTGCAGAGGAGTTGAACTTTGAGCAGGCAGCCCGCCTGCGGGATCAAATTGCTGGCATTAAAGCCCTGGGAGCGGATCAAAAGGTGGCACTGGCAGATGATACCGTTTCCCGCGATGCGATCGCCCTGGCTGCCGATGACCACCATGCCTGTATTCAACTGTTTCAAATTCGAGCCGGACGACTGGTGGGACGACTGGGGTTTATGGCCGATGCAGCATCGGGGACACCAGGAGCGATTCTGCAGCGGGTTCTCGAAGAGCATTACCAGAACGTGGATGCGATCGAAATTCCTGCCGAAATTCTGGTGCAGCATGAGTTACCTGAAACTGAGATGCTGTCCGAGTTCCTCAGCCAAACGAAGGGCCGGAAAGTCACGATCGTCAATCCCCAACGTCAGGTCAAGGCGGAACTGATCGACATGGTGGAACGGAATGCTGGCTATGAGTTGGCTCGCACTCAGCGATTCGCCGATCGCAATACCCAGGCCCTACAAGATCTGGCCGAATTGTTAGACCTGCCAGACATTCCCCGTCGGATTGAGGGGTACGACATTTCCCACATTCAGGGATCAGATGCAGTTGCCTCCCAGGTCGTTTTTATGGATGGGATACCTGCTAAACAGCACTACCGTCACTACAAAATCAAAAATCCTACGGTCAGATCTGGTCACTCGGATGACTTTGCTTCCATGGCCGAAGTGATTACTCGCCGCTTCCGGAAGTATGCAACTGCCAAAGCCAATGGCAGAGATATCGGTAATGGGGAGTCCTCCGTTTTAAGTCGCCATGTGTCCGTCAATTCTGACTTTCCCGATCTGGTGATGATCGATGGCGGTAAGGGGCAGCTATCCGCAGTCGTCAATGCTTTACGAGAGATGAACTTACTGGAAGACGTAAAGGTGGTCAGTCTGGCTAAGCAGCGTGAGGAAATTTTCCTGCCTGGAGAATCCTTACCGCTACCAACGGATGCCGAGCAACCTGGAGTTCAGTTATTGCGTCGTTTACGAGATGAGGCTCATCGGTTTGCGGTCAGTTTTCATCGGCAACAGCGGAGCGATCGCATGCGCCGTTCTCGCTTAGATGACATTCCCGGATTGGGCTACCAGCGGCAAAAGCAACTGCTGGCTACCTTTCGATCGATCGATTATCTTCGGCAGGCCACCCCCCAACAAATTGCTGACGTTCCGGGGATCGGCCCTCGCCTTGCCCAGCAAATTTATGAATACTTTCACCCACCAGCGGAAGAATTCAGTTCTGAATTCACCAACCTATCGCGAAAATCGTTGCCCGAATGCTAAGGGATTGGCAATCCCATCATGTCCCATTTGCAGGTTGTGCGATGCGTTTGAAAATCGCTGTATCCTTATCAGCGCTGCGTAAAAGTGAAAATCGCCATATACCCTCCCCCGAATTTTGGTGGTAGATACTATAATTCAGATCTATCCTGCCCATCATAATCAACTGCTGTGTTAATTACCTCCTTATCTCCTGTTCCGACTCCAGAGCCCCTGCCCTATGACCTTTTTGGGGCAATTCAAGCCCTCAAGCAGGAATTAAATGCGGTGATCCTGGCGCATTACTATCAGGATCCGGACATTCAGGATATTGCTGATTTTATTGGAGATTCCCTGGAGTTATCTCGCAAAGCCACCGCCACCTCTGCGGATGTGATCGTCTTTGCTGGCGTTCATTTCATGGCTGAAACGGCTAAAATTTTGAATCCCAATAAGCTGGTCTTGTTACCAGATCTGGATGCGGGCTGTTCTCTGGCTGATAGTTGCCCCCCCGATGCGTTTGCTCGATTCAAAGCGGCTCATCCAGAACATTTGGTAATTTCTTACATAAATTGCACGGCTGAGATCAAAGCCATGAGCGACATTATCTGTACCAGTTCCAATGCGGTACGGATCGTGAATCAGATTCCTGCTGAGCAGCCCATCATTTTTGGCCCCGATCGCAACCTGGGCAACTACGTCAGTCAGCAAACCGGACGGAAGATGGTGCTCTGGCAGGGCAGTTGCATGGTGCATGAAACGTTCTCCGAGAAGAAGCTTGTCCAACTGAAAATGCTGCATCCCAATGCGGAGGCGATTGCCCATCCCGAATGTGAA
The DNA here is from genome assembly GCF_052746595.1 of Leptodesmis sp. NCBI lineage: Bacteria > Bacillati > Cyanobacteriota > Cyanophyceae > Leptolyngbyales > Leptolyngbyaceae > Leptodesmis > Leptodesmis sp. The sequence continues at coordinate 384 of NZ_JBRAGO010000039.1, read as the reverse complement.
CCTGCCGTGCTGCGTCAAGCCAGCTATATTGGCTCCACCACAGCTTTATTGAAATATGTGCAACAAAGCCAGAGCCAGCAATTTATCGTAGCTACAGAACCAGGGATCATTCACCAGATGCAAAAAGCGATGCCTGATAAGCACTTTATCCCGGCTCCTCCCCTCAACCAGTGCGCCTGCAATGAATGCCCCCACATGCGTCTCAACACCTTGGAGAAGTTGTACCTGTGTATGAAACACCGCGCTCCCGAAATTACCTTGCCAGAAACAGTCCGGCTCGCCGCATTACGTCCCATTCAACGGATGTTGGAAATGAGCTAGGGGGACTAGCGGTTAAAACCGCGACTACACTCACCCAGTCTGCCGACGCAGACTCAATACAAT
>NZ_JBRAGO010000038.1:0-37721 GCF_052746595.1 Leptodesmis sp. | reverse complement strand
ATCTTGGGAAGCCCGCACCGTATGCGTAGCATTGGTGTCGGGAGGATGTCACTCTCAAAGGTCGCGAGTAATCTGGGTGGTGTATACATAGCAGTCAATCAAGATGGCAAATGGTGAGCAGGCCGAAACAGCATTACACGGGGGCAATCCTGCAGGGTCTGACTATGCCTCCCGTAGATTTCGCTTATTGATTGAAAACTCCACCGACATTATCGTGATTCTGGATCAGAACGGGGTTTTCCAGTACTGCAGCCCTTCTGCTGAACGAGTCCTCGGCTACCGCTTAGAGGATGTCGAAGGACGACACGCCGCAGAACTTGTCCACCCGGATGACATTCATCTCATTCTGCAGGTTCTGCAAAGCGCCATTCAATCTCCGCGCATTAGCCAGCCCAAAATTGAATATCGGATGCGGCATCTTAACGGCTCCTGGCGTTTTTTTGAAGCGGTGGCGACCAGTTTACTGGATGATCCAGCGATTGGAGGAGTGGTCGTCAATTACCACGATATCACCGATCGCAAAAAAGTTGAAGAAGCACTCAGAGCAGCCAATCGACAAATTTTCAACATCTTAGAAAGCATCACCGATGCATTTCTCTCCCTGGATAATGAGTGGCGGTTGACTTATTTGAATCAACGGGCTGCCCAGCTGATTCGCCGTACCCAAGAAGAGGTTCTCAAACAAAATCTGTGGGAAATTTTTCCCGAATTGGTAGGAACAAGCTTGGAGCGAGAATGCCGTCGTTCTCTGCAACAGCAAACCCCAGCGACATTTGAGGAGTTTTATCCATTTCTGAAAACCTGGTTTGAGGTGAGAATCTTTCCAGCCGCGGAGGGACTGTCAGTTTTCTTTGTGGATATCACCGAGCGCCAGCAAGCCCAGGCAGAACTTTTAGAAATGAGTACAGCGCTGGGTAATGCGGTGGAAGGGATTGCTCGCCTGGATACAGCAGGCCGCTTTATTGCTTTGAACCGAGCTTACGCAGAAGCATTGGGTTATGAGCAGGTAGAAATGATTGGCCTATCGTGGAACCAAACCATTCACCCAGACGATTTGGAGATTATTGCAGCCGCTTACCAACAGATGTTGGAAGATGGCAAAGCGGAAGCAGAAGTCCGCGCTCTCCGTAAGGATGGGTCTATCTTCTACAACGAAGTGGTCATCGTGGCGGCTTACGATTGGTACGACCAGTTTCTGGGACATCACTGTTTCACACGGGATATTACTGAACGGAAAATGGCTGAAGCAGCCCTGCGGCAACAAGCCGAGCGGGAACGCCTGATGGCTGGATTAGCCAAGCTGTCGGCTGGGATCGCTCACCGCATCCGACAATCCCTGAATTTTACAGAAATTCTGAATACGACGGTTTCTGAAGTGCGGCAGTTTTTGAATGTTGATCGGGTCGTCATTTATTGCTGCAATGCCAACGGCGATCGCACCGTAATGGCTGAATCTGTTGAACCAGGTTGTCGCTCTATTCTGGGCTTAAAGCGGCAGGATCATCCCATTGAGCAGCAACATAATGCTTACCGTCAGGGAAAGCCTTTAGTGGTGGATGATGTCCAGCAATTAGCAGACTTCACCCAATTTCAGCAGGCTATGCGTGAGCTTCAGGTACAGGCATTTCTGTCTGTTCCGATTCTGCATGGGAATCAGCTCTGGGGAATGCTGGTTGCCCATCAATGCAGCACCCCTCGTCACTGGGAATCTTATGAGATCGGGTTATTAGAACAACTGGCCACTCAAGTCGCGATCGCCATTCAACAGTCAGAACTTTACGGCCAGGTACAGCGACTCAACACCAATCTGGAGATACAGGTGCAGGAACGCACCACTCAGTTGCAGCAAGCCCTGCATTACGAGGCCATGCTGAAGCGGATTACAGACTCTGTACGCGATAGTTTAGATGAGGATCAGATCCTGCAAAATGCGGTACAAGAATTGGCTTTAGGACTGGATGTAGAGGGCTGCAATACGGCCATGTACGACCTGGAGCAGAAAACTTCAACCATTCGCTATGAATACATTTGCACCGGGATTCTGCCAGCCAAAGGAACCTGTATTTCCATGTCAGAAAATCCCGATCAGTATGCTCAGTTGCTTCAGGGCCAGTATTTCCAGTTCTGCCCGGTGATCCCCACTCCATTGCGTTCTTCTCCTCGCAAAGTGGCCTGTTTGGTCTGTCCGATCGTGGATGATCAATCCGTCATGGGGGATTTGTGGCTGTTTAAGGAGGCCAGCGAGGCATTTACAGAATTAGAAATTCGTCTGGTGCAGCAGGTTGCTAACCAATGTGCAATCGCCATCCGTCAGGCACGGTTGTATCAGGCAACCCAGGCTCAGGTTACAGCCCTGGAAGAACTTAACTTGCTTAAGGATGACTTTCTCAGCACCGTTTCTCATGAACTGCGAACCCCTATGTCTAACATGAAAATGGCAATTCACATGCTGCAAAACATAAATTCGCCAGAACGCCAGCAGCAGTATCTCAACATTCTGCAGGCCGAGTGTGTTCGGGAAATTGAATTGATCAACGACTTGCTGGATTTACAGCGATTAGAAGCCTCTTTCTACTCCCTTTCACCCGTAGTAGTGGACTTGCAATCCTGCATCATGAATCTGATCGAGCCGTTTCAGGCCCGTGCCCGCGATCGCCAGCAGCATCTGCGGATCGAGCTATCTCCTGATCTACCCCCGATTACGACAGACCGCAACACCCTGGAGCGAATCATTGCAGAACTGCTAAATAACGCCTGCAAATACACTTCTCCCACAGGAGAGATCGTCTTAAGCATTCAGGAGAACAATCCAGCCCAAACAGCCGGGATTACCATGACCATCCGTAATCAGGCAGAAATTCCATCCGCAGAATTGTCAAGAATATTTGACAAATTCTACCGGGTTCCCAATGGCGATCGGTGGAAGCAAGGGGGGACAGGCCTAGGACTGGCCCTGGTACAACGCATGGTAACGGAGTTAGGTGGCACCATTCAAGTTACCAGCCATCAGGGTTGGACAACCTTTACAGTACAACTTTCGCCCCTGATCATCCCATTAACTAAAGGATAATTCCCCATTTACGTATTTTTCCTCAGAGAACTGCAAGGGGGGAATTAAAGATCCTGAGTTTATACCGTAGGGATTTATGGTCAGGTTCCAGTTAAATCAAGTCATAATCTTCCAGAAGGAATTTATATGGCTTTAGAGCTGACAGATAATGACCTGCTCATCCTTGAGGTACTCCGCCTGGAGCGCTTTCGCTCCTATTTTCTAGATACCCTACCCTTATGCTTCCTGTTTCTGGATCGCAGCTACACGCTGGCCATTCACTGCTCCGAACCCTGGCTGGTGGATGATTTAATCGCCCAAGTCGATCATCTCTGCCGCTATGCCTGGATCATCGTGGGTGCCTATGAAATTTCCATCTGGTATGCCCAGGAAGAAATTTACACCACCCGTACTCATGCCTTACCCCAACCAGCCAAACAGGTGCGCTAGTCCCGTGCATAGTGAGATACAGTTTCTACATATTTTTTACATATAATTAATCCTGGTTGCCTATGAGAGCAAATATAGTCCCCTGAAGCAGTCTGGCACCTCCAGCGATCGTAGTCATCACCATAAGTAAAAATAATTGCTAACAGATAGGTTCTCCACAGGTGATCGATATTTCGCTTAAAGGTACAATTCAGCGACTTGATCAGTAAGCTGAATCTTGTCCAAGTCCAGAACCGTAGTTTCTCTGATCGGAAAACGACCGTTCTCTAGCTGGGCTTGGTTTAGACCTGTCCTAACAACTTGCAGATTTCTTATAGCGTCACAGCAGCCATTTACATCTGGGTTCAGATAGGGTACATATCTATCTGACCTATACCTATCCCAAGGTTGTTGTTAGGCATTACAAGGTTGACCAGAATAGTCTCGTTACTACTCTAGGTTCTGATTGCTGGCTCATATTTTGCTTACCAGCGTTGCTCAGATTGTTACTCCCAGGTTATGACTATGAATCCTGAAGTTAAAGATACCGAAACTCATAAGACTAGCTCTACCGACTTTGCAGAGCCGCAGTCAACGGCCACGGGTAACAGTAGTGAACCGCTGCTGTTGCCTCCCACAAACCAGACAAACCAGACCAGTGAGCAATTGCGGCAGATTGGAGAACGTATTTACAAGTTCCTGTCCGGCTTGCCCGAATATCTGGGAGACTTCTTTGGCGAATACAAACGGCCTCTCGTCACCTTAGGGCTAATCTTTGGTGGCATTATTGCTGTGAAGATGACTCTGGCCCTGCTAGATGCCGTGGATGATATCCCCTTACTGGCTCCCTCGCTACAGCTAATTGGCTTGGGATATAGCACCTGGTTTGTCTACCGCTATTTACTGCGAGCTTCTAACCGCCAGGAGTTAGCGCAAGAAATAGACGAAATTAAGAACCAGATTGTTGGTAAGTTGCCGAAGTAGAAAGGCAGAAGAATCGTCATTAGTCATGGGTCATTGCTCATTAGGGAGCAGGTGTTTACAAAAGACAAATGACTAATGACATTCTCATCTATTTGACCGCATCGTCCCCCCTACTTTCATTTCTAGTAATTACATGAGGTCAAATTGGGTGGATAGGGCAACATCAGTTGCATCCCGGCCATATCGGATCAGTAGATTTCATATGGATAAGTGGATTTCATATTAAAACAGTTGCCATTCTGGCGATCGCAGCATTTTTAAATGGGCCAGTCGGTGCTGGAAAAAGCCATCATCTAGACGGCTATAATCGTGCAGCAGAGCGTGATTAAGACAAATCGCCCAAGCCCAAACATGAGCAGCCTGAGTAAAGGCTTGCAGGGCTGCTGTTTCGTACTCCAGCAACGGTTCTACAGACTGATAGCCGCTGATAAAGGCATCCCGGGTTTTGGCGCCCAAGCCGCATTGCAACGCCACCTGTTCAAACTTGGCAATCTCGAAAATGCGCCATCCATAGCCGCACTGGTCAAAATCAAACAGGGTAATCTGGTTATCCTCTGTGAAATGGACATTACCACTGTGCGGATCGCCCCAGCAAATTCCCCACAGGGGCGGCTCTTTGGGAAAGTCTTGAAGTTGAAATTTGACGCAGCCGATCGCGTCGCTCAAATCGGCCAGGTAATCCGGCTTATTGTGCAGAAAAGGGGCGATGACTTGAAACGAATCATCCAGCAGATATTCCAGGGTGAGCGGTTGGCGATCGACCGGGCAGCAGAAGGTCTGAGCCGTTTGATGTAACTTGGCCACTGTTTCCCCCAGCCGATAACTCTGAGTCGGATTCATATCGCCTAATGCGATTCTGCCTGGTGCGTAAATAAAAAGACTGGCATAGCGTTTTCCTTCCAGCGCATTAATTTCGATCCACAAATATCCGTCCTGGGTTCGCAGGGGATAGGCAACAGGAATGCAACGTTCACGCAAGAAGTCTAACAGTTCCAGTTCAAACTGGATGTCAGATTGGGTGCGCCAGTGGGAATGGGAAACCCGCAGAATATACTGCTGCCCACCTGCCGTCACCACATACACATCACTCAATCCCCGGTGCCAGAATTGACACTCCGTGACCTCACCGATCGCATAACGAGTTAGCACCTTATCCGCCAAAGCACGACTGGAAAGGGCTGAGTAGACGACTGGAAAGAAACCGTCAGTCATGAGCTATCTCATTCACGGAATCAGCAGTTGACCTGAGAGAATAACCTGACACCAACCACTTTACTGCCAAATTTTGGGATTTTTAGCTGATCGTCAGAGCTTGATGACTTACGGTTTGTAACAAAAAGCGAAAAATTCTAATACACGGAGATCGATCGCACCTGCAGGCGAAACTCTCCCGGTTGAAAGTGAGGATTGAGTGCACCATCGTATTCAAACTTGCTCAACATCAGCTGCAGGGAGCGAATTTTGGAAACATTGAGCGATCGTCCCGTGTTCACGGTTCTAGCACGAAACACTGGCACCAGCAAGTTAAATGGAATCCGCACCGTCGTCCACTGCTCCGCGATCGTATCGAAAGAATAGGAAAAAGCCACACTGTCCCAGGAATTTTCATCCCGCACCAGGAACTTGTAGCGCTGCCCATCTCCTTTCACCTGCAACTCAATGCCTGCCTGACTCGATAAATCTAAAGGCGGCTCAAAGTTACGGGTACGAACCGAGGCAAAGCCCCCCGAATTGGCCGTTGACACATTGCCGGTAAAGACTGCTACTCCATCCTGAAACTGTAAGGAACTGGCACTCACACCACCCATCACTACATCATCCAGTGCTCCCCAGGTTTGACTGAGGGTGGGGGAGGGGTGGCTGAAATCAAAAATTACTCCCGCCTGGGGTTGGGGAGGTGGAGGAGGGGCGAAACCAAAGAACATTTTTTGTACCCAACTAATAACAGGAATGGTCTCAAAATAATTTAGAGTTTGCAAAAATCGTCCCACATCCCAGGGTTGGCGAGTCGGTTCAGCCATTGTTTATCCCGCTCCTTGTTAACGCCGCATAGTCTGATTTTAGTTAGACAGGAGGTGGATAGGTGGATAGGTGGATGGATGAGTTTTGGTAGCCCGATCGCGCTCCGGTTCCGGCACAGGTTGATGATACAACACCTGCTCTGAAATCACTGCGTAGGTTTGATCCACCCAAACCAGAGAGGCTTGCAGAACCGTTTGGTGCTGCAGATAAACCAGGGAGAAGTTCCGTCGCCAACCGTCTTCAGTGAAAATGATCCGGGGAACGCTGGCGGCATTCAGATAAACTGTGCCTTCAGGACTGGTTGCAAGTGGTGTGCGGAGCAGATGCTTAGTATGCCGCAGACTGTGATGCATGTGGCCGAATGTGACCAGGGGAATGGTTTTACCCAGTTGTCGAGTTTGAGCGATCGCGTCAGCAAAGTCTGGATCGCCGTGATCACCTCCCAGAGGTTGCCAGTCTCTGCCACAGGGGTCTTCCGGGCGATCACCCAAGCCCAATGGCCCACAGTGACCAATGAAGATTACCGTATCACTTGCCGCTTGTCTGGCAGCTTCGACGATGCGGCGGATGGATTCTGCAAAGCTGGTGATCCCATAGCGCTGCCGATAAAATTCGGTATACTTCCATTCTGAACCGCCCCAACTAAAGGGCCGTGCCCCTACAACAGTGAGTCTCAGATCGGGAAAATCTAATTTGCCGTAGCCCACATGAGCCTCACCCAGTAAATCCAGTTGTTGCTGTACCCGGTCTTCTACCGTGCAATCGTAGGGACACTTCTTACGGCCCCAGTCTGTTGCGGTATACCAGGCATCATGATTGCCCAGAACAGCCGCTTTGGGAAGAGAAAGGGAGGCGATCGCACTCACCACAGATAGAGATTCGTTGCCAAAATCTCCCACAAACAGCACCAAGTCAATGCCCAAGTGTTGTAAGATTAATTCGTCTTCTGCATCCCACTGATCATGCACATCTCCCACCACGGCAATTTTAATTATTGACTCTGAAGCTATCTTTACCATGCCTGACTTTCTCCTAACTCCTTCTAGCATAAAGGCAGGTGTTGGAAACGAGTAGCTTCAGAAAGAGGGGAAGCGATCAATCAGACCATCCCAAGTTGCTTTAGAACAAGCTCCCGTGTTCGATCGGATAGCTTATCTAGTGCGATTTGCTGAGCTTCATCAATTAATCCTTCCTTGTACATTAATTCCATCATCGTTTGAAACAAAATGTTTTCCACTTTTCTAGCTTGCTCTGCTAACCAGAGATGAGTTTCGGCATCGGCTGGAAACTGCTCAATGCAATTCATTGTGTATTGACGAAAAGCTCTGACTTGACGTAGCAATCGAGCAACATACCCTGGACATTCACAGGCAATCACTTCTGCTGCTCTGCAAATTTCTACTAGCAATTCACCCAACACATCATCGGGGACGTCGTTTAAGGTAATTGCCTTTAAATTCGACATACTTCTGCTTCCTGGATAAGGCTTTATAGTAATCTAGCTTACACTACTTCCAAAACCATCAGGCGGATGAATGATGTGCAACTGATTTTTTCGATGTATAATTTACTAGTTCGTTTAACGATGTAATCTTTTATCTTGCTTCTACTGAATAAGACGTAATCACCAACTCAGGAATTTTTCCCCGGCGGTTGGCATTGGAGTTGATCGATCGCGCTGCCAGAATGGGGTGTAAATAAAAGTCCCGATAGAGATTGCGAACAAACGGACAGTCAGAGTTGGATACCATCACCTGCACGCCGCGTCTGGCTAATTCAACTACCGTATCTCGCAGCCGAACCTGATCCTGCGGCTTGAAGCCATGGCGGTTGTAGGCCGTAAAGTTGCTAGTACTGCTGATGGGATAGTACGGCGGGTCGAAGTAGACAAAATCCTGGTTACTGTTGGCGTATTCCAGAACCGTTTCAAAGGGGGCAACAGCAATTTCTGCGTTCTGTAGGGCGATCGCCGCTGCATACAGCAGTTCCGGGTCAAAGATACCGGGATTTTTGTAGCGGCCTATTGGGACATTAAATTGTCCTCTGGAATTTTCTCGGTACAGGCCGTTAAAACAGGTTTTGTTGAGATAAATCATACGGGCTGCCCGTTCCACAGCAGAAGTGCAGGTAGAGCCCCGGATGAAATAGTAATACTGCTGGCAATGACGATCGCGATGGTCTCGCAGCCGTTGGATTAATTCATCCACCCGATCGCGCACACAACAGTAAACATTCACCAACTCTGGATTGATATCCAGCAGGACAGCCCTTTGAGGTAAAAGATGAAAAAAAATTGCTCCACCGCCCAGAAATGGCTCATAATAAGTCGCAAATTTCTGGGGGAAGTAGTGAGAATATTGGGGAATTAACTTGGTCTTTCCTCCCGCCCACTTTAAAAAGGGACGAGGAGCGATCGGTTCCAGAAGTTGAGACTGCATCTATTTATTGAGGCTGCTTCTAAACCAAATCCAGCTAAAACAAGGTCATTTGCTCCTAAGAGAATCCAGTTCTGGACTTAGACAAGCTGTATTCATCATAGAAGCGATTTCTTCAGTCGAAAAAGTTTCTGACGGTCGCGGGTCTGTCTCTTACCCTAAAATCTAAAACAGGTTAAACAATACCTTGAGCGGGTGTAACCTCCCAACCCTTTTGGTGAACTGAATCATGCAAAACTTCTGGAATACGATTTCTAAATATCCTGTTTTTGTGCTGGGTGCTATTCTGGGGGTTTTTCTCAATGCTGCTAAACCCCTGATTCCCTTGTTTAAGAACCCCGTCACCGCGATCGCCCTCGTTGGAGCCTTCACTGCCGGGTTCGCCTTTATCACCTTTACTTTACGGGGTATGTTAGGACTTCAGTAGTTCCCTGGACTCCCTCCTTGCGTGCCCTGGGAGAAAAGATTCCAGCACCTCATTCTCTATCTCTATACAATCTAAAATCCATTCACTGGATGGGAGCATTCGTTATGGCTACAAGTCGTCGGGTTGCCCGCGTATCTGAGTTAATTAAGCGAGAAGTCAGCCAGATGTTGTTGACAGACATCAAAGATGACCGGGTGGGAGCCGGAATGGTCAGTGTGACGGATGTAGACGTATCTGGCGACTTGCAACACGCCAAAATTTTTGTCAGCATTTACGGGACTCCAGAAGCCAAAGCTGAAACTATGGCAGGTCTTAAGGCGGCAGCCGGGTTTGTGCGTAGTGAACTGGGTCAGCGAATTCGTCTGCGCCGCACTCCGGAGATTGTGTTTCTGGAAGATAATTCCCTGGAACGGGGCGATCGTATCCTATCCCTACTGAACCGCCTGAGCCAGGAACGGGAAGCGAATGGAGAGCAAGAAGCCGAGGAAGCCGGAGAAGAGTGAAGGGGTGATGAGATGATGCTTCCCTCCCTTCCCGACCTCCACACCCTGTCTTTAGCTGCCCAAGTTGCCCAGATGATCGTCGTGCGGGCTTCGGGTTATTTGTTTGATCAGCAAATTCGTTATCCCCAGTGGGAGGCTCCCGCCAAAACCCTACAAACGTGGATCCAGGTGTGGGGCGTAGGAGGAGTGATTTTGTTGGGAGGAAGTGCCCCGGAGGTGGCGCTGCGAATTCAGCAACTGCAAGAGTGGGCACCAATTCCCCTGTTAGTGGCGGCAGATGTAGAAGAGGGAATTGGCCAACGATTTGCGGGGGCCACCTGGTTTCCTCCTCCCATGGCTCTCGCCGCGATCGCCCAAGACAGACCCGCTGTGGCTCGATCGTATACCGAACAGATGGGCGCGATTACCGCTCAGGAGGCGCAGGCGATCGGGCTGAACTGGATCCTGGCTCCCGTTACCGATGTCAACAATAATCCCAGCAATCCGGTAATCAATATCCGTGCCTTTGGAGAAACTCCGGCAGTGGTTACGGATCTGATCACAGCCTTTATTCAGGGCACCCAGGCGCATCCCGTTTTAACGACGGCCAAACACTTTCCGGGTCATGGCGATACGGCTGTCGATTCTCATCTGCAATTGCCTATCCTGCCCCATTCCCTTGAACGCTTGCGCCAGTTGGAATTTCCGCCGTTTCAAGCCGCGATCGCAGCGGGAGTGGATGCAGTAATGACCGCCCATCTGCAAATTCCCGCCCTGGACTCCACGTATCCGGCCACCCTGTCGCATCAAATTTTGACCAACGAATTGCGGCAAACCTTGGGATTTAACGGCCTGATTGTCACTGATGCTCTGATTATGGGGGCGATCGCGGATCATTTTGGAGCCAATGAAGCCGCTGTGTTAGCGGTGGAAGCTGGAGCTGATCTTCTGCTGATGCCTGCAGATCCGGTAGGAGCAATTCACGCCATTTGTCAGGCTGTGGAAACAGGTCGCCTGACCCCAGAACGAATTCAAGCCTCGGTGGAACGCATCTGGCAGGCGAAACAGAAAGCTTGTGCCGCCCATGCAGACTCTCAACTTCCCCACGCGTGGGAACAACTTCCGCCAACTGTACAGCCACAGGAACTGATCACTCATCTTGCTCAACCAGGAGCGATCGCCCTGGTCGATCGGATTCTGGAAGACTCTGCAAAGGCTCACCAACCGATTCTGTCCCGACTCAACCAGGCTGACCAACCCAGCGATCGCCGCAACCTGATCCTGGTTGACAACTTGCTGAACTGCAAAGAACTGGGCCACTATACCCCGGCTGTCAAAATCCCGGAGGCTCTGGGCTATTCTCTGCATCTAGTCGATCGCCATACGCCATGCCATTCCTTAGAGTCCTCTCATTTGCCCTGGCAACCCACCCTGTTGCAACTCTTCATTCGAGGCAATCCTTTTCGTAGCAGTGCTGGTCTGACTCAAATGGCTCAGGAGTGGCTGACATTTTTAATCCAATCAGAGCAATTGCAAGCCTTAATCCTTTACGGCAGTCCCTACACCCTGGCTCAATTCCTGCCCCTGCTGCCCCCCGATGTTCCCTATGTATTTACGTATGGGCAAACAGATCAGGCACAGGCGATCGCATTGAAGGCGCTGTTTGGGAGTGAAATTAGCACTTAAACCAAGTTCAGCTAGAGAACGGTGATTTTCCTATCAGAAAGACTACGGTTCCGGACTTGGACAAGGTGTAAATTGGATGCAAAAATGTAGAACAGGCAGAACCGACAGTGTTAAACTCTGGCGGTAAACTGCTTTATTCGTCTATGCCTGCAATCATTCACCCTATTCCAGTCATTTCTATTAAATCTATTAGGCTACTTTCTTGCCTCACCGTGACCAGTGGAGGTTTGATGATCAGCGGCTGGCTAGATTCTCCCAGTTTGGCCCAAGAGGCGGCCCCAAACCCATCTCCGCTTGCAGTTGGGCTGGTTGTGGACGGGCAATCGCAGTTAAATACAGCCAGGATTACGAATATTGAATATCGCGGGGAATGTCCGGGCCGCAAGGCTGGCACTGTTCCCGCCCGTTTTATGTCTACCGCAACTCTGCCGGCTCCGGGTCGGCGCGTTATTGTCCGGAATGTGTCTTTAGGTGTGCGAGATAATCCCTTTCCTTTTACTGATCGCGATTACAGCCAGGGTCGTTCCTCGGAAGCAACTCTCCTAGCCTACGGCACTAAACAGGAATTGAAAACTTTTAGTGTGATTCCAGGCGTGAATAGTTTTGAATATGAGATCAAGCAGGGCGATCGGGTGATTGATAAAGGAAATTTCTAGGCTACGATTCAATTTCAACAGGAGGCCGAGCGGCGATGGGCAGATTGCAATCGCGAGCAATATTGTACAGATGGGAAACCCCTGGATAAATGTGCAGAGCGAAATTTGAGATATCGCATTAAGTGTACATGTCCGGGAGGCCGCACGTTTTATCGATATTAGTGATCGATATTCAGCCTGGAAAGGTTAATAAGAGAAGGTAGAAAAATGCCAAGAATTGCCGTCGTGGATTATGATATGGGAAATTTACACTCTGCCTGTAAAGGGCTGGAAAACGCCGGAGCTATCCCCCACGTCACTGATTCCGCAACTGAGTTAGAGCAAGCAGATGCGATTGTGTTGCCGGGGGTTGGCTCCTTTGATCCCGCCATGCAACATCTGCGAGCGCGTCAATTAGAAGCCCCCATTAAGCAGGCAATCGCTGAGGGCAAGCCGTTTCTGGGAATTTGCTTAGGGTTGCAAATTCTATTTGAGTCCAGTGAAGAAGGGCAGGAACCTGGACTGGCCGTAATTCCAGGTGCAGTCAAGCGGTTTGAGCCAGAACCGGAGATTGCGATTCCTCACATGGGCTGGAATCAGTTGCAGTATACTCAACCGGACTGTCCTCTGTGGCAGCATCTTCCCCCCAATCCCTGGGTATATTTCGTCCACTCCTACTACGTGGAACCCAGCAATCCCTCAGTTCGAGCTGCCAATATTACTCACGGTAGCCAGACCGTGACCGCCGCGATCGCCCACGACAACTTGATGGCTGTCCAATTCCACCCCGAAAAGTCTTCCACTGCGGGACTACAGATTCTGTCGAATTTCGTTCAATTTGTTACCACGCAGCAACGATCCAATTATCTTTCAATAACTTCCTAATCCAGTTCATCGCCTGAAAATTGAAAGATTGTGACTTATGTTCCTGTTAATTCGAGATTTTGAGTAGAAAATATAGAAGAGTGTGCAGCTAGGGCAATGAAATTGCGTCGAAATTGCGTCTGAATATGCTGATTTCCCTACGCTTCCAAGATTTTTCTTATGAACCGATCTGACTCGTTCTGTACTGATTTGCACCCCGGCTCTTTGGCAACATTTGGTTCACCTGCTCACCCAACCGCTAGGCTACATTCTGCCTACCATTTCTACGCATCCTGCGATCGCGACACTCAGGGCTTGTTACGGAACTGTACCTGGGGATTTATCACCAAATCCGATTTCTTAACGCTTCTGATTAAGTGTCCCAGTACTGAGGTTTATTGGCACATCCTCACCAGTTTGAGCATCCTGGCAGACCGAATAGCCCCCTTTTCCTACCAGGCTCGCATTCGGATCTATTCTCCCTTGGGTCAGGGAGCGCCTCTGGAAATCGGAGTCGAGGAAATCACGGCCCACTTAGGACGGTAATCCCAGACACTCAAATGGAAATCTCTGTTACATCTTGCGGCCAATGTACCGTTTGCGACTAGCATAGGGTTTGCAATTCACGCATTGGTGTTGGAGAAAAAGGATGACAGTCGATTTGCAACCTACTTTTGGTCTGAAGGATTCCATTGAGCGTCGTCGGGCGGCTCGGGCCTTTCGTCCGGATGCGATCCCGGATGTCATCCTGGCAGAAATTTTGCGTCTGGGGATGCGATCGCCCTCTGGCTATAACCTGCAACCTTGGCGCTTTATCATTCTGCGGGAACCAGACAGTAAGGAAAAGCTAAAAGCCTGTGCCTTTAACCAACCCCAGATTACCCAGGCTCCGGTCGTCCTGATTTGCTGTGGCGATCGCACTGTTGGGCGATCGGACTACGTTGAGTCTCTCATCACAATGGGCATGGAACAGGGAGCCATCAATGAGGCTTATGCAGATGTGATGCGACAGCAAATTCCCGCCTTGTTTGAGAACCATCCTTCTTTTGGGACGATCGAAGCCTGGACAAATCGCCATACCATGCTGGCCGTCGCCCACTTAATGATTGTCGCCAAAAGTTTTGGGGTAGACAGTTGCCCCATGGAAGGCTTCTCCACGGCTCAGGTCAAGGAAACATTCAAGATCCCTGATTCCGTTGATGTTTGCTGTCTGCTTTGCCTGGGCTATGCCACCGAACCCTTCAAGAAATTTGGCGGACGGTTCAGCTACGAACAAGTTTGCTTTGCCGAAACTTATGGACATGCGTTTTTGTTGTGAGCGCACTTAGTATGGCAAGGGACATAGGACAACAGAGGGCAGACATTACCCATAAGCAGGTTCGGTTCTGCCCACTTCGACTTCCTCAGGGAGGTTGCTAAATTAGGTTTATAGAGATGTTGCAGCCGTTCGATCGAGGTTCCTACTGTGAACAACCAAAATCAAACTCCGGAATTTTTGGCCCATGGAACTGAGACAGGAAATAGTCTGCTCCAATATGTGCAGTCCCTCAGTCCTGAAACTGTAACTCAATTGTCCAAGCCTGCTTCCAACGAAGTGTTCCAGGTGATGGAGCGGAACATTGTTGGATTGCTGGGTGGTCTACCCTCTGAACACTTCGATATTACTGTTACGACAACTCGTGAAAATTTAGGTCGTCTGCTAGCCTCAGCGATGATGAGTGGTTATTTTCTTCGCAACGCCGAACAGCGCATGGCCTTTGAGAAATCATTTGCGATCGCTGACTCAAATCCGGCAGAATAGGCAACCAGATCCTTTCATCTGGAACCTACGCTGCTTTGTGAGACAACCTCCTGATAAAAGTAGTTACCTGAAAGCTACAAACTCGGTGAGTGAGAAAATTTCTTCACCGAGTTTTTCCATATCTCCTATCCCATCCCATCCCGACGTTTCAACAAAACGTCTCTATCAATCCCCACTCCCCAGTTCCCGATCTCCAATCCCTGATTCCCTCCCCTCCCTCCGCTCTTCCCTCTTCACCTGGTACTACCAGCATGGCCGAGATCTACCCTGGCGACACAGCCGCGATCCTTATGCCATCTGGATTTCGGAGATTATGTTACAGCAAACCCAGGTGAAAACTGTACTGCCCTATTACGATCGCTGGCTGACCCAATTTCCTACCCTGCAGTCCCTGGCTGCAGCTGATCAGCAGCAGGTGCTCAAACTCTGGCAGGGACTGGGATATTATGCCCGTGCGCGCAATCTACACCGGGCCGCTCAAGAGATTGTCAGTCACCATGATGGTGTGTTTCCCGACGATTTAAAGACGGTGATGAGTCTGCCAGGAATTGGCCGCACCACAGCAGGAGGAATTTTAAGTGCAGCATTTAACCAACCCGTTGCCATTCTGGATGGTAATGTGAAGCGGGTACTGGCACGGTTAATTGCCCTGCAGGTGCCTCCCATGAAGGCGATCTCCCAACTTTGGCAACTGTCCGAAGCTTTGCTAGATCCCATTCATCCTCGTGACTTTAACCAGGCGCTTATGGATTTGGGTGCCACGGTCTGTCTGCCCCGTCAACCCAACTGTCAAGTCTGCCCCTGGCAATCTCACTGTTGTGCTTTTCATTCAGGTATACAGAACCAACTTCCTATGACCGAAACTCGTTCGCCCCTTCCTCGTAAAGTGATTGGTGTTGCCGTGATCTGGAACGACCAGCAACAAATTCTTATCGATCGCCGCCGTCAGGAAGGCTTACTAGGTGGCTTGTGGGAATTTCCTGGTGGCAAAGTAGAGCCGGACGAAACGATTGCAGCCTGCATCCAGCGAGAAATTCGAGAAGAACTGGGAATTGAGATTGCGGTGGGCGATCGGCTGATTACGGTAGAACACACTTACAGCCACTTCCACGTTAGCCTCAATGTGCATCATTGCCAGTATGTCAGTGGCGAACCCCAACCAATTGAATGTGACGAGGTGCGCTGGGTTACCCTGGCTGAGATCGATCAATACCCCTTTCCCAAGGCTAACGTCGAGATTATCAAGGCACTTCGAGAGGGTTCTACACCGGGCGCAATTCCTGGGTAAGGATCATCGTCCGTATTCACCCAGGTGCCAACAAAATCTTGAAGGGTCACATTCACAGCACTGAATAAACTACTTGTCTTCCCAAAGAAGCGATCGCACTCCTCACTACCACACGATTCTGAGTTGATTTGGAGAGATGAGCGATCGCCCTTTTTCTCGTTTCAAAACCTGCGATCGCATTCCTGTTAAATTGATCAGTTAAATTGATCAGCTCAACAGAATTTCATCTCCTGTTTGATTTGGGCGATCGCCTGTCCATAAAATCATCCATCTATTGCTGAGGACGGATAGGTGGGTAGAGCGATCTCTTATGATTCTCTATCTCGTATGATTTTCTATCTCGGTGCTCACTCTCCAAAACTATCATTTGTTTTTTTGGAAATGTGAGTGATCACTGTTTCACAAAGTTATATCAATTTACTGAAATTGGGGGATTTTTACTCAGACATCTGGCGGCAATCGACTTCACCTTCCAAACACAACTGCTATACGGTGGTGGACCGACGGAACTGGCTGAGCGAAGTTTCAGCTGATTCCGGTAGGTTGCCAAATCTCGCTGAGTTTTTGTGTAAGCAGCGTCATCATACTCCACGTACCCGCTACCTTTACTTTTGTAAAAGATAGAGGCATCTGAAGACTCTAAAGCAGCAGAGGAATCTCCCTGCACGTCAAACCAGATGACTCTTCGCACAGGACTCAGGAAAAGAGTTCGACATAGACTGGCTCGTTGGCCTGACGCAGAGAATCGAGAACGTCAGCCCAAACAACCGAGCGGGGGATTGCCAGATCTAACTGGCCAGAGCGACCACCTTGGAAGTTCACCGTAACCGCTCTTGACGGTATTTCTCTTGGTCTGGCTTCGAGAGTTTCCCTCGGTGAAGACAGGTTACTAATTGCATCGACAAGTGCATTTGGTCTAGCCATTCTTAAATACCTCCTGGCACTGATTGCATAACTGCTCTAGTTCTCTACCTTTGCAAGATATTTCAAGATCAGTTCTGATTTTTGCTGCTCACTCAAAAACTGCGGCATTCTTTCTCTAGCAAACATCAGTCTTTCAGCAGTGGGAAGATTTTGTTCTTCTGATCTGAACTGTTCGAGGTCAGAACCAGCAATTTCTAGGGCTGCCTGATTCATGAAAAATACACCAGCGGATATTTTTTCAAGAATTAACGGAAGTGCTTCCTTACCAAGTTGCACAATTTGACGATAAGGTTCATTCTCGATGTAATCTTTGGGTCTAGAGCTAAATTGAATCCTTGGGTTTTGAATTTCCCTTTCCCAAGCAGCATAAAGCTCGTCAAATCTTTCTCTTACGTTGTTTGAATCGGACATAATCTACCCTCCCAGAAAATAATCTCTAAGCAAAGTCCAAGTTGGCATTAGGATCGGCTTTTTCGTAGCATTTGATAATGTCCCCATAAGAGCCACCCTCCATCTGCCTTCTGTCATGCACAATCCGCTCCGCTCCACCGCATTTACTTTCATGCCAGTCGCAATCAACAGTCTCCCGCGAGCCATGAGTACAATTATTGGGGTCGCGGTTTATGGCATAGAGCGCTACCTTGCGCTTCTTGTACTCAGGAGCGCAGTTGGCGGCAACCGACCATCCGTAAGAGGCATAAAAGGTATCAAAAGCAGCAACAGTATCTCCTGGCCAGATCCACTGATTGGTAATTCCCACACTCCAGGCAATACAGTTATAACTTCCAGGTATCGATGAACCTCCTGTTGCTGGAGCGGTGATGTTGAAAACTTGCAGGTTGGGAAACCACTTTCTGAACCTTGTTTTTTGTTCGGCGGATGGGGGTGAGCCGATCGGCAGGCTAGTATGACAAGCTGTGTGCGCTTGCATATAATTCAATTGCTGCTTCAGGGAGTAAATCTGGGGGCGATCATCACTGTAAATCCCCAAGATATCCCGCTTAATTGAAAGGGGAGCAGCTTTGCCAAGATAGTTGGTGACTATTGTCCGCAAACTTAAAGTTGTCATGATCAACTCTCTACTTCAACAACATCTGACAAAACCAATTAACATCAAATATTAAATGGCAACTACATTTGAGCCAATGTTATTGGCGAAGCGTGTCATCATTCTGGCAGGAACAACATTAGAGTTGTTATCCATAATTGTTCCAGTATTGACTGGATTTCTATTTGGACAATTAGCATCAGCGTATTCGTCAGCTAGCCCAAAGAAGTGACCGCACTCATGAGCCGCTACAGCACCAGTATCATTAGTGTCCCAAAGCCCAGTATTGCTGCGGCAAAACTCTCCTGCGGGACATTGACGAACTCTCACCGCATGATGCTCATTTGAGTCACCCATTGAACCTCAAACGTCAGGGGACAAGTCATTTCACCTGAGTGTCCAACTCCCCAGCGATCGCTCCAGGTTGTTTGAATCCCATTCCTCCAAGTGTTTCTTAACGTATTCATCGTGGCGTCGGATATGCCAGCGTCGGGATTCAACCTAATCCTAATAATGATGTGGGACCAAGTTTGTTCAAATGCTGCTGTCCCACCATAAATACATTCCGAGAAGTTAAACCGATGCTCCTGACGTGCTAGAGACACTAGCCTGGAGCGTAAGGAACCCCTGCCAAAAGCTGTGTTGACCGAAAATCCTCCTGTAATATTCCGGTAGCGGCGAGCAACACCTCTAAGACTGATAGCCATGTCAATTTCCTCCCCGTTGCAAAAGTTGTTTAGAGAGTTGGGAAAAGTTATCAATCGCTTCAGCCATCGCTGGTGCGATCGGTTTATTTTGACCTTGTCGCTCTTCCTCATCGACTAAGAAATAGAAAGTTGCTTGCTCTCCATCAACCTCAAGGGTGATCGAACCAACCACAGAATCAGGCAAAAATCGAGCCTCTGACCGGGGAACCAAGCTGTCTATGCCTTGCCCAACCTGAGCGAGAAAGCTTTGCACTTCAGCAGGGGCAAATTCTGCCGAAGCTTCTTGGGGCAGGTTGGCTCTCGTCATGCTGCGTGCTGTGGCTAGATTATTGCCAGAGACGCTGAACTCCTCCTCAATTCACCCCTCGGCTGGCATTCCTCCCGAAATGCGATAGGTGACATTGATCCCTACCAAATTCCCTTGGTTGAGACGTTCGCGAAATTTTTGGATCGCTTCAGATTCTCTCGAGTTGTTCATCGTTTTTTCCCTCCCATAATTCACTTGACATCCGATTGGAAACACCATTGAGAAGATCAAGGCTGCCAGGACAATTCTCCCGCTCAAAGTGCGTAGGTAATTAGTTAGTAACTTCAGGTTCTGGAGCATCATTGGTCAGCCTTTCCTTTCACTTTTACGCTTACTGAAGCGCAACCAGAATGGGAATTAGCCCTTTTCCTGCTGCTAGTGGGCGTAAGGCTTTGCCAATAATCGTGCCAAAGGCTTTGGTCGGGTCGGTGGCTTTCATCGCACGACCCGGAGTGGGAGAAGTCGTCAACAAATCGCCTACCTCAATTGCGGCATACTGAGCATCGACTTTGCAGTAAACCTTGCCCATCAAGGCGATCGGCATCCGGTTCGTTGACTCAGATTGCTTGTCCAGAATCCAAGCCAGCTTTGAGATCGCCAGCCCCGGAAACGACGCCCGCTACTTTCTTGTCATAGGCTTCTGTGCTTTGGCACAGTGAGCCTTCTTCACCAAGCACCATAACGGTTCCTGGTTCAATCATTTCCAAGTCTTTGATGGCAAATTCTTCCGCACAGTCGGCATTTTGTAAAACAATGTCTCCCGTAACAATCATGTCACCGTTGACCTGTAACTTGGCGTGCGGACTGGCCGTTCCGATGCCTACATTTTCGCTAGGTCTGTGAAGGACAAATTGACCCCATAGATCCTGGCCGTCTGGTGTTCTGTAAGCAATTTCTAGGCGATTCCTGGAGGGATCACCCTGTGGCTGATCTGAATTACCCCAAGGATTGTGAATATGGAAGCCACCGTCACCTTCTACGTTTCGCTGTTGGCGCAGAAACATCCAGTCTGACCACGGCCCCTGTACTTCCAGCTTGGCCTGCGGACTAGACGTTCCGACACCGACGTTCCCAGATTGGGCAACGCACAGTTTAGTTTCAGATCCCCGAATTTCTCCATCTGCGCCATAAGCAATCTTGAATTGCTCGTCATCATCCATGCCAGCCATCCAGGAATTACTTCCTGTATCCCTGTTCTTGAATCGAAGGTAAACCTCGTTACCTGAACCACTTTCGAGAAGTGCAGAAACGTCGCTACTGGAACGAGAAAACTTTGCAACTGTTTCTATGTTGCCTGCTACTTCAAGATTGTCATTGATTGTGTGAGTCATGATGTCCTCCGAGATTAAATCGCTTGTTCTTTATCAACTACTCAAAAATCACAAAACCTGCTGCTGGAACAGTCAACAACACGGCCTTGCCATTCCGCGCTTCCACCGTCACTGACTGCCCGATCTGCGCCGCATCCGTCGAGCAAATGCACGTCAAAATATCCCCTGCTTGGTGCAGTTCATTGTCAACCGTCACCCAGGCCATTTTGGGCTGATCATAATCCGTGTTAATTGCCAGCAGTATTTCCTGGTCATTAAAAATTCGTGACCAGGGCACCACCGATCGCATTTCTCCCCCCACCATCTCCAGCAAGCTGAAGCAAACTCCATCATTAGGTGCTGAAATGGGGCGCAGGTATTGCCGACCACGACGCAGTACGATGTTTTTTCAGCGAATCTCCAGAACTTTGGCGAGTTCTCGATAAACCGGATTGTCTTCATTAAAAAAATGCACTCCCCGGGTTCGGAACGCGCCAAATTCACCGCCGAACATGGCTTCTCGAATGTAGCGATCGCTGTCTCCCTGACCATCAAAACACTGCTCACTGCCGTAATAGATGCAGGGAATGCCTAGTGTCATTGCATTCAGCGCCAGCACATTCAGTACTACTTTTGAGGCCCCCAGATCAGCACAGAAGCGAGCCTTGTGCTTGCCCCTGCGCACCTGGTCATGATCGTCAAAGGATGTAACAACCTTATTGTGGAACCAGATGTGGGAACCTTTGTTGACCAACTCGGAGTTGCGAAACAGGCTGAAGTAGTCGTTGGGATTGCGGTATCCCTTGACCAGATATTCCAGCTTATCAGGGATATTATCAATGCCCAGTGCCGCACTCAGTCCAGTCAGTTCCAGGGTTTCGCAAGCTCGTTTGCGACCGCCTGTAATCTCGCCTAATAGGAAGAAATTCTCTTTGCCAAGGGTTTGGGTAAACTCGTGCATCACGGAGACAAAATAGCGGGTAGCACCAATGTCCATGTGCTTGACAGTATCAATCCGAAAGCCATCAATGTCGGCATAGGCGATCCAGTATTGATAGGCTGCACACAAATGGCGCAGGGCATCAGATACCTGGTACTCATCGGCGGAACCATAGCCGTGGTGAATGTCTTTCAGATCCTCGAAATCTCCCTCGCGAAATTCGGGGTCGTAGTCCCAACTATTGATGCGACCTTTCTGAGTAAATGCAGATGGATCTTGTAGTTCAAGTGGTAAAACAGCACCATTCTCATCTGGAGGATTTTGTGGATTAGCTTTGAAAAAAGGAATAGTGGGATAACCAGTTTGATCGTTCCAGCCTTTGACTAAGTATGGTTTATTATCCCACCGAGGATCGAGAAACCATTCGCCTTTTTCATTTTGAGTCCAATAGCGATCAAGGTTGTAGCTGAATACATTACCAGCATGATTCAAGATAATGTCCAGAATCACATAGATACCGTTTTCGTGAGCTACCCGTACCAGTTCTTTCAGATCTTCTTGAGTGCCAAAGTGGGGTTCCACCTCCAGAAAGTTTTGAATGCCGTAACCGTGGTAAGTCTCCTGGAAACGCACCTGTTTAAAGATCGGGCTGACCCAAAGGGCAGTAATGCCTAATCGCTTCAGATACCCCAGTTTTTGGGTCAAACCTTTCAGATTGCCGCCCACATAACGGGTGCCTGCCTCTTCAGAGTGATCATCACAGCCCCCATGCGAGTTTGCACCCCTAATTTTCTCTAAAAATTCTCTACAACACGGAGACTCCCAAAGTTCACGAATCGGAAGTCTACAAACCCAGAACAATCTATGCCTAAAAGTATTTCTTTTCTGACTACCAGAAATCGGCAATGTTGTATTCCATGTCGGTAAGCATTTGACGCAGGAGAGGCAAGCTCAGGCCAATCACATTGCTGTGACAGCCTTCCAGCTTTTCAACAAACAATCCCCCTTTGCCCTCCAGTGCAAAACAGCCCGCACAGTTGAGCGGTTCCCCAGTCGCCACATACGCTTCAATCTGACGATCGCTGACATTAGCAAAGTAAACCTGGGTAGTCTGACAACGAACGAGAGTTTTGGACTTTAGATGTTGGATGTTGGATGTTGGATTTTTCCCCAATCCCTGATCTCTGATCTCTAATCCCCCATTCTCCCTCATTTCAATCAACACATGACCTGTCAGCAGTTCCCCAACCTGACCGCGCATCTGTTGCCAGCGGGCGATCGCTTCCTCTGGACTATTCGGTTTGCCGTGAATTTCGCCATGAATTGCCAGTACCGAATCGCAGCCCATGACCAGGAGAGGCAATATTGCGCCTCCCCGACTTTCATCCTTGGCGAGTTGATCTGCCACCGCTTCAGCCTTTCGCAAAGCCAGAGTTTGCACCAGAGTTTTGGGATCCGGATCCTGCACCAGCGATTCATCAAAATCACTGGGACGAACGATCGGATTAATACCCACCGCCTGCAACAATCGCCGCCGTGCTGGAGAAGCCGAAGCCAAAACAAACTGAGGAAGCACCATGAGCCGAAAATCGCAATTTAATTCCTAATCCCCAAGCCCCAATTTTTAATACACTGAGAACGATTTCACCGACTGTTCTAATATATCCTTCATTTTCTCCCAGCGAGCTTCAGGGGTGGAGGCATTGAAGGTGTAGAGCTTGCCCCGACTGACTGCCACACTGGCAAGATTATGGCGCTGGCGATTGTCGCTAAGTTTAACCGCATATTCCAGCAGGTAATAGGTTTTGTCACCCACTTCCCGTGCTTCGGCATTTACCAATTCTGCTTCCCGTCCCGATCCAGGAGGCGCGATCGCGCTTTTCGAGAGCTTATACCCCACCTCTCCAGGTTGCCCTAAATCCTTCAAGGTTTTGCCTGAGTCAACTGGGTTAATTACCACACTGACATTTTCAGTCTGCTCAATTAAATCGTGGAATACTACATCCGGGCCATCCGATACTTTTACCTGTAGCCAGCCGTTGGGATAAAGGAATTGGTAGCCATCGGTCGCATCAACAAAGCTATTGAACCCTGTTACGCCTCCAGGTATACACCCTTGCAGACTCAGGCTGATTACCATGAAAACTATTACCACAATTCGTTTGAGCATCTCTCTTCCGTCCCGTTCGCGGTCATTCCTGGTTCAAACCAGATCCAGTTAGATAATTGAAGTTTTCCGATCAGAGAAACTCCGGTTCTGGACTTGGACAAGATTTATTTTCCCACTTAATGTAACTCAATGTGAAGATTATGAAACTCCCTTTGATGCTAAGCAGATTGGGCCTGCTGTTGGTCGGTCTGGTCATTGTTACGGCGCTCCTGTTAGGCTGGCAGGGACGCACTCAGGCTCAGGTGACAGTCAATTTGCAGGCCGATATTAATGATTTGCGATCACAGGTTACTCAACTTCGTTCTGAAGTGATCCAACTGCGGCAACGGGGCTATGCCTCCGCTCCTGCTCCTTCCCTGCCCTCTTCCCGCCGCACCCGTTCTCCAGAGTTATCCGATCAGCAGAGGTTGGATCGATTGGCAATTTTGGCGATCGAAGCCAAAGATCGGTTAAATGCCCTGGAAGCGAGAGTTGGCAGACTCGAAAATCGGTATGAATAGAACCATCCGGCTTTAGGGCAGTAATCATAGAAAACCTGTAAAGTACAGCAATTTCTCAAGTGTCTGTACCGCCAGCTTCACACTCCTGCTTGACTCTGCTAATCTTTGGAGAGCAACGTACTTGCAGGACTCCCTTCATGCCAAGCCAGTCGGTGGTTCAGGGTAAGGATGTATTCTCTAATGCCGAACGGGTCACGGCGTTGAAGCGATCGCATAGTGAGTGAATAGTGGATGATGACCAATCAGTCACAATGAATCCGTCATTGGTCATTCGTCATTGCGGCGGACAACGGGCAAAGAACCAATGACCCGTCAAAACTCTTAACTCTCAACTCTTAACTCTCAACTTCTATGACCTTAACTCAACCCACTGTTAGTTTGATTCGGGCTGAATCCTACGATCTTGGAGAGCTACGACGATCGCTGGAAGTCTTGCTGGAGCCACTGGGAGGAATGGCTGCCATTGTGAAACCGGGCGATCGCGTCTTGTTGAAACCCAATTTATTAACTGGGGCACGACCGGCTAAGGAATGTGTGACTCGCCCAGAGATCGTGTATTGTGTGGCGCAAATGGTGCAGTCAGATGGAAGCCGGAAAAAACCGCGCTCGGTTTGGCATGATGCTGGTTGAAACGGCCCGCGCTATTGCTCCCGACCTGACCATTCTGGATGGCATCATCGGTCATGAGGGAAATGGCCCCAGTGGTGGCGAACCCCGTCCCTTGGGCGTGTTAGGAGCTGCATCGAATGTCTTTGCTTTAGATCGGGCCGTGGTGGATATTTTGCAGGCGGATCCTGAAACAATTCCGACGATCGTTGCCTCCCAACGGTTAGGCGTGTGCCCTGATCTGGAAGCCATGCATTTTCCGCACCTGCATCCCAGCGAGTTGCAAATTGCGGACTGGCGCTTGCCAGAGTCTCTGGTGCCGATTGACTTCGGGATGCCCCGTGTTGTGAAATCAACCTTTAAGCACCTTTACATTCGATTCATTAAAGAACCGATCGCAGCTTATGCGGGCACCCGCTCTGTGAGTCAGTAAAGGGGCGGCAATTTCAGCTCAGAAACCAGATAGAGTAAGCTTTCTGAGTGTCGAAGACTGAGTGTGGTCAGGCTTTTTGGGGCAGTCTAGACAGAAATTGGAAAATGAGAGGCTGTTGAAAAACCTGGTCAAATCCTTAATGGTTTGGTTACTGTTTGGTAACTCTTGTTTCAACTTGTGTGTTCCCCGTTTGACAAGCACGGAATCTGGGTATGGTGGAAGTCATAAGGAAATGTTTTAAGCTTTCCTTGCCGTGAACTGAGTAACCCAAAGAGGTTGCTGGTTTGTATAACCCAATGTCCTTTGGAAGCAGTTGCATGTCTCCTTTTTTACTGCGTCAAATTTGGTCTCTGGTAGAAGCAACCCAAACCCAGGTACTGCTAAACCTGGATGACGAAACCCTGGTGCAATGGTTGTTACGGCAACTCAAAAGCCAGCGATCGCTCGACTCCCAGGAAACCGACCTACTCAACACCTATCTGCAATCTCGCCTGCCCTTAATTCGGGATCTGGCTCAAAGCCGCCGCGCTTTGGGATGAAAGCTACGCCAGCGCAGAGGAACCAAAATCAGGGGGAACATCCTGCCAGCGTCCCGGCCCTACAGCGCGAAGGGCTTCTTTTAGAGATACTTCTCCGGTATAGAGGGCACGCCCGACGATCGCTCCTACCACTCCCAGAGGCTCCAATCCCAACAAGCTTAACAAATCCCTCACGGAACTGACCCCCCCTGATGCAATCACCGGAATCTCGATCGCGGTTGCCAATTCCCGCAGGGCTTCTAAATTTGGCCCTTGCAAAGTACCATCCCGGTGAATATCGGTATAAATAATTGCTGCAGCACCCGCTGTTGACATTCGTTGCGCTAATTCTGTCGCCAGCACTTCTGACGTTTCCAGCCAGCCACGAGTCGCCACTTTGCCATTGCGGGCATCAATGCCGACGACAATCTGGTCTGAAAATTCTTGACAGAGTTGGGTGACTAAATCGGGTTGTTCCACGGCAACAGTGCCTACAATCACTCGCTGTACCCCAACATTCAATAAACTGGCGATAGTGGAACGATCGCGCAACCCACCCCCCACCTGGACAGGAACGGATACCGCCCGGACGATCGCTTCAATGGTTGGTAGATTAACGGATTGACCCGCTTTCGCTCCATCCAGATCGACAACGTGCAGACGAGTGGCTCCCTCGGCTTCCCAGCGACGAGCCACATCCACCGGGTTCTCATCAAAGGTTTGCACCTGACCATAATCGCCCTGATACAGACGAACACACTTTCCTCCCAACACATCGATCGCGGGAATCACTTCCATATTGCGCCCCTCCTTCCAGCTATCCAACTTCTGCAACGTACAAATTATTGGTTCGGTCATCGACACAAACAAGATGGATTGGCTGCAATGCAATAAATGTTAACTAATAACAAAAACAATACACCCCTCTTAACTGAACGTCATTGGGTATTCAGAGCATTCACTCCACTGATTTACTTATTTTCGCCTTACCAATTAATGTTTCCATCTAACTGGTTGAACTGGACTATGATGCGGGGAACATTACAATAATGCGGGATATAAATTGCATCAGGGATCCCGCGATCGCCCCTGAGTTGACCCTTTTCCTCCAGGAGAATCTGACATGAATACTCAAGCCACCGAGTTACTTGAAAAAATCCGTCAACAGTTTGACACGGCTCCTTATCCCAGGGTTCCTCTAGAGCGATCGCCCAAAGGAGACACTCACCTCCTTTACATTCACGATCTGGTTACGCCCTACTATGTGAACCACCAGCGAGTGCTGAACACGGAAGGAAAAGTCATCTTAGATGCTGGCTGTGGCAGTGGTTACAAGTCCTTGGTGTTGGCTGAAGCCAACCCTGGTGCCAAAATTGTTGGGATTGACCTTTCCGAGGAGTCTGTCAAACTAGCGCGGGAACGTCTCAAATATCACGGATTTGACAATGCTCAATTCCATGCTCTAACTATCGAAGAGTTGCCCAGCCTGGGGTTGGAGTTTGATTACATTAACTGTGATGAAGTTCTTTATCTATTGACCGATCCAGTAGCGGGCCTTGCAGCTATGAAAGCTGTACTCAAACCGGAGGGGATTATTCGAGCTAATTTTCACAGTCGGTTGCAACGGGCCTTATTCCACCAGGCACAAGAATTTTTCACCATCATGGGTTTAATGGATAACTCTCCCAATGAAGCTGAACTGACCGCAGTACGAGATATCATGAAAGCACTGAAAAGTGGCGTGCTGCTCAAAGCGAGAACCTGGAATACTGATTTTGAAGTGGACGATGAACGTTTGTTGGCAAACCATCTGCTGCGAGGAGACAAGGGGGTTAATATTCCTGAGTTTTTCGCTATCCTGAGGGCGGCCAACCTGGAATTCATCAGTATGGTGAACTGGTGGCAGTGGGATCTAGTGGAACTATTTGAAGACTTTAGTGCCTTACCAATTGAAATTGGTCTGGCCCTGGCTGAGAAAACTGTTGAGGAGCAACTACACCTGTTTGAGTTGCTGCATCCCTGTCACCGTCTGCTCGATCTATGGTGTGGTCATCCTGGGCAGGCAACCCCCTACACTCCCGTTTCCAACTGGACAGATGATCAATGGCGGCAGGCAACCGCCTATCTGCATCCCCAGCTCAAAACGGCGGCCTTCAAAGCTGACCTGATTGAGTCGATCGCAGAATCGAAACTGTTTGAAATCAGTCATTATCTGCAAAAGACCAATGAGCCTATCAAAGTAGACGGTTTAATAGCCAGTTGCCTGCTGATGCTGATCGATCAACCCCAAAGTGTTAATGCACTGGTTCAGCACTGGCTCAAAATTCGGCCTCTGAACTTAGTCACATTTCAACCAACTACGGAAACGGAGGCATTTGAGCTAATGAAAGACCGTCTAGCTGATTTAGAACGTTTAGGTTTCGTCCTGCTGGCAGCTTAGGTTGTCCTCATCCCTGATACCAGATAAAAGATCCGTAATCGATCGATCCATTCCTTAAAACTAGCAGTATGATGGCCCTGAATGGGCAATTCAGTGTGCGGAGTAGGGTTATGGCAGTCTCGGTTACAACATCCAGGTTCTCAGTTAGTTCCTGGTTACTGCTCTTCAGTATGCAAGCAGCTATGGGGATAACTGCCAGTGCAGCCTTTTCGCAGGATGGCATTCTAACCCAACCCTCCCCCCAGATCGAGTCTGCCCCGTTTTATTCTCCTGATGCTCCTCCTGCCCGCAAAACTCCCCTCCCCAATCGCCGTCAGGATATTGAAGAACAAACGGTAGCGGCGGATTACCGGGTCAGTGCCTTACAGCCTGATAGTAAAGGAGCATTATGGGTGGGTTCCTGGCAGGGGTTGGCTAAGATCAATCCCAAAACTGGACGGATTCTGAATCGGGTGAGCTTACCCAATACGACGGTGGGTGCTCTGGCTCAAGATCGCAGCGGTCGGATCTGGGCGGGGACTTATGAAGGGTTAGTTCGGATTGATCCGCGATCGGGAGAAATTACGGCTCAAAATTTTGCTCTGCCTTCCAATCGGGTGCTGTCCATGCTGGTGGATCAGCGGGGTTACCTGTGGGTGGGCACCGATGCAGGGTTAGCGTTGATCAGCCCGGATCAAGGCTTATTGATGACGACGGTAAAAAATCTGCCCGGAGTGAGTGCTAATGCCTTGACTTTAGATCCTCTGGGAAATTTGTGGGTGGGCACTTTAAATGGACTGGTACAGGTAAATACGGCCAGTGCCCTACTGATGCGGCAGATTGATACTATTCCTGGCAAAACTGTACAGGCACTGGATTTTGATCCCTGGGGAATGCTGTGGCTCGGTACTCCTACCGGGTTATATGCCGCAGATGTAGGCATTCAACGCACAATTCAACTGGTGCGTCCACCCAGCGCCAAACCAGATGCTAAATCTACAGCCCGTCCTGCCGGAAAAGGGCGATCGTCAAATCATCCCTCGCCAAAAAACAGATCCCAATCCAGTCGTCCGGTTAGCCAACCTCCACAGATCGAAAAGATTGTGTTTGTGTCTACTGATCCGGCGCTATTTAAGCTGCGAACCGTCACCCAACTGCAGGGCCGCAACGTGATGACACTCCGTTTTGATAAGTTGAACAGCATCTGGGTAGGAACTACAACCGGTTTACTGCGGGTCAATCCCTTTAACGGAGCAACGGGTGGAGAAATTCCTTACCTGCCTGCCAGTCGGGTGCTTTCCTTATCACCGGATACCGGAGGCAAGTTATGGGTGGGTACCAGTGAAGGATTGGCCTGGGTCAGTACAGAGACGTTTAGAGCTAAGCCTCATGCAACATTTCTACCAGTGGGACAGTAACTATCCCCTGGTGGTCTGGCCGTGTGGATGACACCCCGTAGAGACGTTCCGTTGGAACGTCTCCGCGACAAAAAAGGTGAGCGATATGCCCACCCTCACACATAGATAAAACGAGATTTAGTAACGGTAACTACTACCGCTGGTGCCGGGTTTGTGAACAATAAAGCTCATCACTTGGCATTGCTTGATGTTGTCGAATGCCACAACACGGATGTAGCAGTTACCATACTCCGATCGACACTGTTGCACTTCATTCAGGACTTCCTGTGGAGAAGTAACGTTGAACAGAGGCAACTTCCACATTGTCCAGTAGTAGGTTTCTGCATTAGAGTCTTCATTAAACTCAATGCAAGGGAAATAGCCCTGATCAATCACATACTGGATTTGGCGAGCAATTTGAGCATCGCTGAGGGGAGGCAAGTAAGAAAAAGTTTCGTAACGGCGCTCTTTGGGTAGAGTCTTCATAGAGATCCTCGATAATGTCTAACGTCTTGTTTGGATGAAAAGCAATTAGCGACTCGCTAAAAGCCTAATGCTAAAAACTGTCAGGTTCGTACCCCGATCCTTGCTCTGGATGGGTTGTCGAAGCCGATGGATCTACTTGCGTCATGCGCTCTAGTTGCTGCGTTCGTTGCGTGAGATTAGCTTGCTGGATGCCCGTCCGCAGCATTTCTGGGAGGTAATCGGCAATTTCTTCCGCAATGTGTTCACGTACCGTTAGTAGCCGAAAGGCTAACCGTTGTTCCTCGTGAAAGAGAGCGGTCAGGTACGCTTCACTGTCTTGAATACTGACCCGGTAAGAAAACTGACGTAGCCAGTAAGCTCGTTTCGGTTCAGTTTCATCTAACTGAGCAATCACCACCCGGTATGCCTGATAAGTCATGTAACTGATCAGGGTTTTGGTTGTGTCTTTGGCAATTTGCTTAAGATCCATGAATTGAAAGTTTTGAGTTTTGAGTTATGAGTTTTAAGTGGATTGTCAACTTAAAACTCATAACTTACCACTCATAACTCCTCATCAGACGGTATCAACGGCTTCAAACTCGAACTTGATTTCCTTCCACAGTTCGCAAGCTGCAGCCAGTTCAGGACTCCATCGAGCAGCTTCACGGATAATGTCGCCACCTTCACGCATCAGGTCGCGACCTTCGTTCCGGGCTTGCACACAGGCTTCCAGAGCCACACGGTTAGCTGTTGCACCAGGAGCATTACCCCAGGGGTGACCCAGCGTACCACCACCAAACTGCAGGACAGAGTCATCTCCGAAGATGTCTACAAGGGCGGGCATGTGCCAGACGTGGATACCACCGGAAGCAACTGCCATCACACCAGGCATAGAGGCCCAATCCTGAGTGAAGTAAACACCGCGAGACCGATCTTGCTCAATGTAGTTTTCCCGCAGCAGATCGATGAAACCAAGGGTGATGGCCTTATCGCCTTCCAGCTTACCAACCACGGTTCCGGTATGGATGTGGTCACCACCGGACATCCGCAAGCATTTTGCCAGCACCCGGAAGTGAATCCCGTGATTCTTTTGCCGATCGATTACGGCGTGCATCGCTCGGTGGATATGGAGCAGCAGACCGTTATCGCGGCAGTAGCGAGCTAGACTGGTGTTAGCGGTAAAACCACCTGTCAGAAAGTCATGCATGATGATGGGCATTTCCAGTTCTTTGGCGAAGGCTGCCCGTTTCATCATTTCTTCGCAGGTTGGTGCAGTCACGTTCAGGTAGTGACCTTTGACTTCGCCCGTTTCGGCCTGAGCTTTGTGAATCGCATCGGCGACAAACAGGAAGCGATCACGCCAGCGTTGGAAAGGCTGAGAGTTGACGTTTTCGTCATCTTTGGTGAAGTCCAGACCACCACGCAGACATTCGTATACCGCACGGCCATAGTTCTTCGCGGACAGACCCAACTTGGGTTTAATAGTGCAACCCAGCAGCGGACGACCATACTTATTGAGCTTGTCACGCTCGACCTGAATCCCGTGGGGAGGCCCCTGGAAGGTTTTCAAGTAGGCAACGGGGATGCGGATGTCTTCCAGACGCAGGGCTTTCAGAGCTTTGAAGCCAAACACGTTCCCAACTAGGGAGGTCAGCAGGTTGGTGACAGATCCTTCTTCAAACAGATCCAAAGGATAAGCAATGTAGGCGATAAATTGATTATCTTCACCGGGAACGGGTTCGATATCATAGCAACGACCTTTGTAGCGATCGAGGTCAGTCAGCAGGTCAGTCCACACGGTTGTCCAGGTACCGGTAGAGGATTCAGCCGCTACTGCCGCACCTGCTTCCTCATAAGGAACACCAGGCTGAGGGGTCACCCGGAAGGCCGCCAGGATATCTGTATCTTTGGGGGTGTAATCTGGGGTGTAGTACGTCAGGCGGTAATCCTGTACCCCCGCCTTATACCCAGCTTTGGTCTGGGTTCTCGTTTGCGCGTAAGACATATCTCCCTTCCTGTTAACTCGTTAAAAATTTCGCGACAAAGATGATACAGAAGAAACGCTCAGATTTTTTCTGAGCTTCTTTGATATCTTTTTGACACTGCCCTCTATCGACAGAGCAAATACTCTGGAAAAACTTTGGATGTCCAGCGCTTCCAGCCTTAATTTGTTTCACTCTATCTACAAGAATGGATCTCGTAATGAATCATATCAGGATTGGGAGGCATTAAGATAAGACAAACTTCAGTTATTCTGTTTAGTTAAATAAACAAACTTTATAAAAGACGTACAAAAGTAACCGACTGTTTCAACTCTCACGGTTGGGACTGGTTGACTGACAAATTCTTTAATCCCGGTGGTTCAAACCACAGCTACACCATCAACGTCGACCTTCGCCAACTAGCATTGGCATCCAAATAACCCGCGCAGGCAAGTTTTGCCTGTGTAGGCGCGGCTTCTAGCCGACAGCTAGGACTGTTCACAAAAAATCCCCAAATCTTGAAGATCTGGGGATGCGGAACTCAACCAAATCTAGCTAACAGATGAGCTTTTCTAAGAAGAGAACCTCCAGTCTGAACTTGGAAAAGGTTGGATAACAGGGAACTTTGTAATGATCAGCAGGGATTACAAATCTGGGGGTAGGATCACTTTGTCGATCGCATGAATCATGCCATTGCTGGCCTTGATGTTGGCAGATGTGACGTTGGCATTATTAACCATAATCTTGTCACCCGATGTTTTGAGAGTCACAGCACTGCCTTCTAAGGTTTTGACCTGACCTGGTTTGATCGCCGAGGAACTCACACTACCGGGAACCACATGATAGGCCAAAACTTTTTTCAGTTTTTCTTTGTTCTCCGGTTTCAACAGGGTTTCTACCGTGCCCTTGGGAAGGGCAGCAAACGCCGCATCAGTCGGGGCAAACACCGTATAGGGGCCACCCTCAGCAAGTACGTCCGTTAAGCCTGCAGCTTTGACAGCAGCTAACAGGGTTGTGAATGAGCCCTTAGACGTAGCCACATCGACAATATTGCCTTGTGTAGCACTGGTTGTATTAGTTCCAGGAGTAGGATTGGCTTCAGACGTTGGAGTGGCAGCCTCACTGGAAACAGCAGGCGCTTTCTCAGTGGGAGGCGGTTCCAGTTGATAGACTCCGGTAGCAGGAGTTCCTGTGGGAGCTGCATCCGCTGGAGTCGCATTCATGGGAGCCGTCTTGGGAGTAACCTCCGATGTGGGTACAGCAGTCGGCTTTTGCATTGAATCGGAGGTGGTTCCCCCGCCAGAACAGGCAGACTGACTAAGCTACTGGCGATCGCAGTCGCAACTACACCAGTTCTTTTCTTCAGTAAGCGTGCAAGGATTTGAATACTCATGCGTACTAACTCCGTACTAATCATGAAGTTCCTCATCACATTATGGAGTTTTGTTAATCACAAGATCTGTCTTTTGACTGATTTCCTTTTTTGCTGGGGTACCCGACAATCAGGAAAAACGCTCTGTAGATTGAGTTACAGCGAGAAAAGATTTTCTTTTATTCAGTTAAAAGGGAAAAAAGTTCCCGGATAAAACATGAAAATATCTTTGTCCAGGATGTAAATTAAATAGGATTTACTTATAGATCGTGTAGGTCTGTTGGTCACTTGCTCAATTGTCTGATGCGTTACTCAACATCAAAAAATCCGTAGCATCCCCAGACGATAGCTATAGTGAGGTTGAAGTTGCAGGCAGATTGGATCATGAAACTTCATTTCTCGTGCTTTATTGTGCCCCTGAAACTGGGACAGGTTGTGGTATCAGCCGCGATCATTCTGCCTCTCTCTGCCCAGGCCCAGCCCCAACCTCTTGTGCAACCCATCCTACCCAAAACTCCAGACCAAACCGTAGAGTGTGAAATATTGGTGATTGGGGGCGGTTTGGCTGGTACGGCTGCCGCTTATGAAGCATTGCTGGCAGGTCGCACCGTTTGTTTAACAGAAATTACTGATTGGTTGGGGGGGCAGGTTTCCTCCCAGGGAACTTCGGCCCTAGACGAAGCCAAACGTATGCGGCAAGAGCGCTTTTTTCCTCGTGGCTATAACGAACTTCGGCGGCACTTATACAACAAATACGGCAGTCTCAGTTCCGGGAGTTGCTGGGTAAGTGTATCTTGCTTTCTGCCCAGTAACGGTCATCAGATTCTGCAGGGAATGTTGCAACAGGCTGCCCACCAGGGGAAAGGGCAGTTGAAATGGTTCCCCAATACCGTGATTAAAGACCTGGAGTACACGCCAGATGGAAAACAAATCACCAGTGCGATCGCCATTCAGCACCGTGCCGCCTCTGGTACTCCCCCCCTCAATACCGAACCGCTCTCCCAAATCATCACAGATGCCTACCGCTACGATAACTCCCCGCGTCTCACCAAACAAATCATCCATTTCAACCCCATCCAAACTCCAAACTCCAAACTTCAAAATCCCTCTCCCTGGTACGTCATCGAAGCCACCGAAACCGGGGAGATCATTGCCCTGGCCGATCTGCCCTATCGCCTGGGACTAGATCCTATCTCATCGGTCAATCCATCTTCGCCTGTGAAAACCAATGATCCGTACTGCACTCAGGGATTCACCTATACCTTTGCAATGGAACGGACGGCCACCCCGCAGCCCCAACCAATGCCATCTTTCTATCCCCAGTACGCGCCCTACTTCAGCTTTGAGACGAAGAACCATGCCTCGGTGGAGAGAGTGTTTACTTACCGTCGCATCTGGAGTCCGGATTACCAACAGCGTCCTCGATCGTCCAGATCTGGAGGAGTGGCAGAAATTCGTCCTGGTGATATTTCCATGCAGAACTGGACCTGGGGGAATGACTACCGTCCGGGAACTTCTATGGATAACCTGATTTATACCCGTGAACAACTGCAACAGCGGGGTGAACTGGCTTCCGGTGGCTGGATGGGTGGCTTGCGAACAGAAACTTTGCAACGGGCAGAAGAAAATGCGATCGCCTTCTATCATTGGCTGGTGGCCGGAACCACGGATTCCCAGTTAGGCGAGGGTGTCAAAAAACCGGATTTAAATTATCGCTATGTCAGTGGCCTGGGTTCACCCATGGGAACAGTTCATGGCCTTTCCAAATATCCCTACATCCGGGAAGCACGACGGATTATTGGTCGGCCATCGGTCACCTTTCCTAATGGGTTCAGTATTAATGAAATTGATATCGCCAAAATTGATTATCGTGAACCAATTTACCAGCAGAATTTGACCTCCGCTCAGTATCAAACTCTCTGGAAGTTCCTGGCAGGTCTGGAATTTCTCAAGCTGCCATCAGGCGACATCAATCCTGATCAGATCAAACAACGCACGCGATCGACTATTTATCCCGACTCAGTTGGCATTTCTCAATATGCGGTGGACTTTCACCCCTGTATGCAGGAGTCACCGCCGGAGAAACCAGGTAACATTGAACGTCCCGGAGTCCGACAAGCTCATGGCCCTGCCTATCCCGGTGAGATTCCCCTGCGAGCGATGATTCCGCAAAGGTTGGATAACCTACTGGTTGCTGGAAAAGCAATCGCCACGAGCACGATCGCGGCTGCCGATTATCGGGTGCATTCTTTCGAATGGTCAGTTGGGGCTGCCGCCGGAACAACTGCAGCCTTTGCCCTGTCAGAACAGGTAATGCCCTACGAACTGGTGGATCACCTGTCTCGCCCCGAACCCCTCCTGGAAAAGCTGCAGGCAAAACTGGAAGCCAATAATAACCCGACAAAATTTCCTGATACTTCGATTTTTAATCTGGATTGGGAAGAATAGAAGGTGTGGTAACAGATAGCCAACTTCTCGGTGCATCCTGGCATTAACCAAATTCATTGTCTTATTTTCTATTAGCCGAGATCCATAGAACCAGCATGAAGAGATCTTTGTCTGTTGCCTTATCTGTCTGTACAATCACGGCTGGAATCATCTCAATGGGATCCTCTCAGGCGGCGATCGTCGAACCCACTCCCAGCCTTTCCCATCCAATCCTTGATGGAAACTGGATGATTAGCCAGACATTCAGACCTCCCAATCTGGGGAATCCCCCCGCTACAGCAGGAGGTGCAACTCGAGGTGGAGCCTGCTTCAAGGGTAATCAGCGATTCACCGCTTTACTGCCTCCCAGTCAAAATTGGGTTAACCTTCAACAGCCATCCCACCTTTTTCTGGTATGCCCCCCAGTCCTCAGCCACAACGGCTCAGTTTCTGCTGATGACGCAGGATGATTTTCAAGTCGTCTATGAAACTACCCTGACGCTTCCTTCCAAGGCTGGAATTGTCGGCTTCACGTTGCCGGATACGGTGAAACCTTTGGAAGTTGGTCAGCGCTATCACTGGTTTTTGACGATTAATTGCAATACTGTCGATCGCAATAGCAATCCCAATACTGAGGGCTGGGTTGAACGAACTGCTCCCAGTGCAGGGCTATCTGAAAAAATTCAACAAACTACTGAACGCGACTTGCCTGCTCTCTATGCCGATCAGGGTATCTGGTATGAAGCATTGGCCTCGCTGGCCCAATTACGTCAGGCTAATCCCACCGATGCCAGCCTGATCACCAGTTGGGAACGGCTCTTAAGGTCTGCGGGTTTAGGGACTTTGGCACCTGAACCGATCGTAGAATCCCTATCAGCCAGTACTGTAGTGAAGTAGACGGGTGCAGTTTGACAAGAAAGGTTGCAGCCAGAGTTGAATATGTGGGCCAAAGTCAAACAGAAAGTGTGGGCATGGCGAGGAGTCCTGGTTACTGTGCCTACGGTAACAGGCGTTGTCATCGCACTGCGCTTGTTGGGGCTGCTGCAACTGTTAGAACTGGCAACACTGGATCAACTCTTTCAACTGCGGCCCAGGGCAGCGATCGACCCCCGAATTGTGATTGTTACGATCGGGTAAACCGATTTGCAACAGTTGCAACAATATCCGCTCTCGGATGTCACACTAGCTCGTTTGTTAAACAATCTAAAACAGCAGCAACCCACAGCGATCGGGCTGGATCTGTACCGGGATTTGCCGATCGAGCCAGGTCATGAGGAGCTGGTGCAGTTGTTTAAAACAACTCCCAACCTGATCGGGGTGCAGAAGGTGGTCAGTAGTTCGGATAGTTCAGCCGTTGCTCCCCCTCCCGCCTTGAAGCAACAGGATCAGGTAGGAGCCAATGATCTGGTACTGGATACGGATGGCCGAGTGCGACGAGGATTATTGTACCTGGCAGATCCGGCAGGCAACCCGGTATTTAGTTTTAGCTTCAAACTGGCCTATCGATATCTGCAACAGAATGGCGTCAAAGTAGATCAAAATGCTGATCATCAGGTTTATGCAGGTTCAGTGATCTTTCCTCGCTTCAGAGCCAACGATGGAGGGTACATCCGAGCCAAAGAAGAAGGGTATCAGGTGCTGCTGAATTACCGGGACGATACTCAAGGCTTTCAAACACTGAGCCTGATCGATGCTCTGGAAAACCGAATTCCATCGGGTCTATTGCACAATCGCATTGTGCTGGTTGGCAGTACGGCGGAAAGTTTGAAAGACCTATTCTATACGCCCTACAATAGCCAGATCCTGGGGGCACCGAAACGGATGGCAGGAGTAACCATCCATGCCAACCTGATCAGTCAAATCATTAGTGCTGCAGTGGACGATCGCCAGCTCATTCACACTTGGCCGGAATGGGCAGAATGGCTGTGGATTCTGGGCTGGACGACGCTGGGTGGAATTATCTGCTGGCGCCAACGGCTCAGTTCTGGCAGCACCAAAATCCTGTTTCTGAAGCGCTTCCGACTAATGATTGCAGGAGCCTGTTTAACTATTGAGGGGTTCGGGGAGCTATAAGTCCCGCGCTGTATGCGAAGC